>JAKFUW010000251.1 GCA_021732545.1 Alphaproteobacteria bacterium
GGGGAATATTGGGGGCGATTGTGCTGCGCGGTATCGCGATTAGCTTAGGGACCGTGATCTTGGAGCAATTTGAATGGATGTTGCTGATTTTCGCTGCATTCCTGATCTTTACTGGCGTGAAAATGCTGCTGATTGACGATGCGCCATAATCGGATTTTTCCAATAATCGCGTGCTCAAATTCATGCAGCGCTTTTTACCTGTGACCCCGCAGCTTCATTAAAATTATTTTAGCGTAAAGCTGCCTGATCCTAAAGATCCGTCTAAACTCAAGCGATTTTTTACGCCGCTATTTTTGGCGTTGGTGTTAGTGGAATGTGCGGATATTATCTTTGCGATGGATAGCATTCCCGCTATTTTTGCGATCACAACCGACCCTTATATTGTCTATACCAGCAATATTTTTGCCATTTTGGGCTTGCGCGCGATGTATTTTTTACTCAGCGCCGCCATGTATCGGTTTGAATATCTCAAATTTTCAGTCTCAGCCATTTTGGTGTTTATCGGCGCCAAGGTGCTGCTTGAACATTGGGTGGATAAAGACATGATTTCTGAGCTCGCGTCTTTTAGTACCATCATGGGCTTGCTTGCGATGGGTATCATTTATTCGCTCATGAAAACATCAAAATCCACACCAAACCCCAAGACATCAGATTGAATTCTATACACTATTTTTCACAAGACAGCTTTTTCTTGTGTCAATTTCAAAAGCAGGTATAACGCATGTCCTTATGCTTTAACCAAGCCAGAGTGCAACGATATGAGCAACGCCGCCACTTCCGCCACACCGAGTAAAAAATCACTGAGCAAAGTTATTTGGGCTTCCATGTCGGGCAACGCGCTCGAATGGTATGATTACGCGATCTATGGCATCATGGCGCCCGTTATTGCGCATCACTTTTTCCCACCAGGGAATGAAACGGCACAATTGCTTGCCACTTACGGCGTGTTTGCCGCAGGATTTCTGGCGCGCCCGCTGGGTGCGGTCTTTTTCGGTTGGCTGGGCGATAAATTTGGTCGCAAAAAATCACTCGTCGTTGCCATTCTCATGATGGCTTTCCCCACCGCGCTGATCGGTTGCATGCCAGGATTCGATACCATCGGCTATTGGGCTCCCGCTTTGCTCACCCTCATGCGCATCATGCAAGGCCTCTCAATGGGCGGCGCGTTTAGCGGATCGATTGCCTATATGGTCGAGCACGCGCCGGGCAACAAACGCGGCATGCTAGGCTCCATGTCGATGCTGAGCTTGGTTGCAGGGTTTTTACTGGGCTCGCTAGTGGCAGCAGTCGTTTCGAGCTCCATGTCCGAAGCGGATTTCCAAGATTGGGGATGGCGGATTCCATTCCTGCTTGGTTTAGCGGCTGGCGTCGTTGGAATCTTCATCCACAAACATTGCGATGAAAGCCCCACCTTTGAAACCGCCAAAGCCGAAGGTACCATCTCAAAAACCCCTGTGCGCGATGCATTTCGCAATCATCCAGGCGCGATGTTTCGTGGTTTTGCGATGTATTTAACCGTGACCGTTCCTTTTTACCTGACCACGATTTATTTTGTGACTTACACCAGCAAAATCCTCGGCCATTCGCTCGAACATGCGCTGGAAATCAACACCGTCAACATGATCATGCTATTTATCACCATCCCGATTTCGGCGTGGCTATCGGATCGTTATGGTCGCCGCAAGATACTGATGATCATTGCGTTTGCGATGTTGGTTAGTGTGTATCCTATCTTCACGTTGTTTGAGAATGCCGACGTGATCACCGTTGGTATTGCTCAAGCATTGTTTGCGATCTTGGTGGGCTTGTATCTGGGGCCGATGCCTGCGGTATTGGTGGAAATGTTCCCCACCTCCATTCGATTAACTGGCATGTCTTTATCTTATAATATTGCGGCAACGCTCTTTGGCGGCACCACGCCGATTGTGAGCGTGTGGCTGATTGAACATACCGGCGATAATTTATCAATTGCTTACTATGTGATGATCTGTAATGCGTGCAGCCTGCTGGCTTATTGGAAGTATAAAGACCGCTATAAAGAACCGTTGAACGGATAATTTCCCAAGCATATACAAGGTATTTTAATGTCGCTCAAAGAAGCCGACCTTCCCGCTGACCCTGAATGCCGTAAACATTCTGCTGCGGCCTTAATATTGGGCGCGGTGGGCGTGGTCTATGGCGACATCGGAACCAGCCCGCTTTATGCTTTTCGCGAATCGATTCATCTGGTTAGTAAAGATGGCTTAATAGAAAGCGAAGTGTTGGGCGTGATTTCAATGCTCATCTGGTCGCTGATATTGGTTGTAACGATAAAATATGTGATGTTCATGATGCGCGCTGATAATAATGGCGAGGGGGGAACATTATCGTTGCTTGCACTGGTACGCCATGCAGCCGGCCGTTGGAACAAATTTGCTATGTTCTGTGGTATGTTGGGCGCAGCACTTTTTTATGGCGACTCCATCCTAACGCCGGCCATTTCGGTGCTGTCAGCGGTTGAAGGATTAAAACTGGTGACGCCCGTCTTTAAGCCTTACGTGGTTCCCCTGACCATTTTCATTTTAATCGGATTATTTGCCATTCAACGCCATGGAACCGGCAGTGTAGCCAAATGGTTTGGCCCTATCACCTTGCTTTGGTTCTTCACCATGGCGGCAATGGCTGTTCCCCATATTATAAAAAACCCCCATGTCTTTATGGCTTTCTCACCTATTTATGCCATTGAATTTTTAATCGAACATAGCGTTATTTCGCTGGCGGTGCTTGGCTCGGTATTTCTGGCTGTAACCGGAGCAGAAGCACTCTATGCCGATATGGGGCATTTTGGTCGAGGCCCCATCCGCAAGGCATGGTTTTGGATCGTGTTTCCATGCCTGACGATCAACTATATGGGGCAAGCTGCGTTGGTGCTAGATAAAGCTGAAGCCATCAAAGACCCATTTTTCCTAATGGCTCCATCTTGGGGGCTATTACCGCTCGTGCTTTTGGCAACCATCGCCACCATCGTGGCAAGCCAGGCCGTAATTTCGGGGGCGTTCTCGCTCACCCGCCAGGCCATACAGCTCGGGCTGTTGCCACGGATGGATATTCGTCATACTTCGGCCAGCGAACTGGGCCAAATCTATATTCCCCGCGTGAATATGGTGCTGCTGGTGGGCGTTATCTTTTTGGTCATCGAGTTTAAATCATCCAGCGCCATGGCTTCGGCCTATGGAATTGCGGTGTCTGGCGCGATGCTAATCGATACCATCCTCGCGATATTTTTACTTCGCATGGTGTGGAAAAAATCAGCCTTATTCACGGCTGCTATTTTGCTTCCATTCTTCATCATTGAGGGCACCTTTGTCTTGGCCAACCTCACGAAGATCATGGAAGGCGGCTATGTACCGCTACTCATGGCACTGACAATTATTGTGGTGATGGTGTGTTGGAAACAAGGCACGCGCAAGCTGCAAGCCAAAGAAGCTAAAATGACCATTCCGCTGGAAGATTTTGCGATGTCGGTTGCCAAAAAAAATATTCCCAAAGTGCAAGGCACCGCCATTTTCCTAACTCAGGATTCATCAATGACGCCCACATCGCTATTGCATAATCTAAAGCATAATAAAATGATGCATGAACAAAATGTGATTCTGTCGGTGATTACCGAAACCACGCCGCGTATCGACCCGCTGTATCGCACCGAAATTGGAGCAATTAACGACCATTTTATTGTGGTGCGGATGCATTTTGGCTATATGGAAACGCCCAACATTGCCCATGCGATGCAATATTGCAAAAAGATGGGCATCAAATTCGACATCATGACCACCAGCTTTTTTGTGAGCCGCCGCGTGGTCAAAACCGCCTCGAAAGACGTATTGGGCTATTGGAAAGATCGGCTGTTTATATTCCTATCGCGCAACGCTGCACGCCCATCAGACTTTTACCACATCCCCACCGACCGCGTGGTGGAAATCGGCTCGCAGGTGACGATTTAGGTGTTGCTGTCATGCCGCATTTATTGCGGCATCTCCATCCAAAAACACCAGACCCCGCAACTTTTCCACTCGCTCCGCGCTAAGCGCGACCGCTCATGAAATGTGCGGGGTGACAAAGAATTTTACTGTATTGGCCGAAGCGCACCAAACAAGCCATCCGACTCATCTTCTGGCCCTGCGGCATAATAAAGCGCGTTGGTGTCGCCCAGGCTTTCGCCATTGCCAAACAAAATGCCCCAGATTTTATCAACGATAATGGGTTTTCCCGCATCACTGCGGATCATATCTTTAAATTCCGTGGTTTCGGGGTCAAATGCGGCAATCGTGCCATCGCCGAAATTGCTCACCAGTAACGTGCCTGACAATGCGCCAAAATTATTCGGTGCAAAGGCAAAACCCCATGGCGCACTGAGCTTGCCACCATCGTTCCACACGCGAACTAACCGGCCATCTTCGGTGAATTCTGCCACGCGGCCATTGCCTGCTTTTTCGATATCTTCTTCACCGGGGAAAATTTCACCTTTTTTGCATGCGCCTTCTTTAATCGCATCCGCAGGGCAGCTTTGCGTTTTAGCATAGGCCACAAATAAATGATTGTTGCCTTTGGGTGTTTTCAGGTTTTGAATGTTAAAAGGCGCATATTCGCCTGCATCTACACGGCCATTTTTGTTATCATCAAAGGGCGAATCAAACAAAATCGGTTCGGGTTGGAACCTGCCATTATACACATTAATGGCCGATCTTTGACCAAAATCCGCAACATAAAGCTTGCTGTAATCGGCGCTCATCGCCAGTCCAAAAAATTGCGCACCGCTATCCGATTCATCAATCACCGCAATTGCCTCCGATGGATGATCGGTCGTGCCATCGGCATTTTTACGCTCGGTCCATGCGGAAATAATCCCGCCGTCGCTGGCGAATAAAAATTTCGCAGGCGCAGTGATCGGTTCTTTGTCCTTCACATTTTGCGTAATCACAAAATCGGTTGTGCTGCCTGAAAACACGGTGCCCGTTGCAAAGTTCGCATCGCCACCCACGGGTAACTTGACTTCTTTGAGCGCATCCTGATGTAGTTTGCGCATTATTTTATCGGGCGAATGTTTCACATCACCCACATATTCATAGCTGATATCTTTGGCGGTCACCCAAAAATGCCCGCCTGCCCCTGCTGGGCGAATCGCGATGCCCCACGCATTGATAAACCGCTCATCCGTTGCCAATTCGCCTTTATAACTGTCTTTATTTGCAACAAAACGGGTATCGGCATAGCCCGATGGTTTAGTTTCAGTTGCAAGTGCGGACGAAGCGATAAAAGCTATGGCTGATGCAGTGTATAGCAGGGTATTTAGGCGAGGCATGAACAAACTCCGATATGAAATGATGCACCGTTTTTATTGCAAACAATTATTAGTTGCAACTTTTAAATGTGGGTATTAACATCATCATTCATTATTTTTTAAACCATTACATGCTAACAAAATAAAATCAAAAAATATAAAGGAAAAGCCATGACCCGCCGCTTCACACTCGCTTGCGCTGCCAGCATTATTTCTAGCCTGATTATATCATCCGCCAACGCGGAGACTCCCAAAATCACCATCGGTGGTCTATCGCATTGGCAAGGTGGCGCAAGCGGCCAAGAAAATGGATTCGATGATAATCAGCGCAGCTACGGGTTTCGCTCCGATAATGAAATCCATGTGAACGTGGAAGCAGACAGCGACATGGGCTGGAAATATGGCGCAACGATTGAGCTGGAAGCGGATGTCACCGCTGATGCCCGCGATGAGGGATTAAACGCCGATAAAACCTTTATATGGGCAGAAACCGGCTGGGGACGAGTTGAACTGGGCAACAATATGGGCCCGGAGCAAAATATGGTCGTCAATGCAGCATCGATTGCCAAGGCCACGGGCGGCATTGATGGTGACGATGAATTCTACATTAACAGCCGTGGCATTACGGGCGACGCCACCTTTTTGATTCATCCCGATTTACCCACTGCTGGCATTGGCGGCATTGCGGAAGACGCTTCAAAAATCACCTATTACAGCCCACGCTTTTCAGGCGCGCAGTTGGGCTTCAGCTACACGCCCGATAATGGCGATGGCGGCCAGATTGCTACCCGCAACGATACCAATGGCGACTTTGAAAATGTAGTCAGTGCGGGTTTGCATTATGAGCGCGACTTTGATGGATTGGCGTTTGCAACCGCATTGGTTGGTGAAGTGGGCGAGAGCGAACTCAATGCCAATAACGACCTTGCTGCGTGGCAACTGGGCGCACAGCTGGGCTTTGGTGGTGGATTTAGCGTTGCAGGATCATACGGCGATTCCGATGATAGCGGCCTTGCTAAATCCACCCGCGAAGACATCAATTTCTGGACGCTGGGTGGAGCCTATGATTGGTCTGATTCATCTGGTGTAAGCGCCACTTATCTGGATAGCGATTTTGCGGGCAACGATTATAACAGCCTGGTATTGGGCGCGGAATATTCGCTGGCACCGGGTCTTACGCCTTATGCCGAAGTGAGCTTCTTTGAGGCCAACCAAGCGGGCACCACGCGCGACAATGAGGGGCAAGTGCTGTTGCTTGGAACCTATTTGAATTTCTAATTTTTTGAGGTGATTTTGAGCGAGTGGCATTGCAATGTGCCCATTTGTCACTTACCTTACTCTTGCATCTATTCATTCATCAGGAGGTTTCATGCCCACTTTTATCAATCATCTCGCCGTCATGACCATTGCTATCTCAGGATTGTTCCTCACCATCGCGCACGATGCCGTTGCCGAACCTGCTGCGCGCCAAGCCAAACAAGCAGAGCGCAAGGCCAATCGCCAAGAAAATCGCGGGGAGCGCCAATCGCTGCGTCAGGAAAACCGGACCGAACGTCATCAATTGCGGCAAGAAAATCGTGGCGAATATAAAAGCCTGCGCGAAGAAAACAAAGCGCAGCGCCAGCAATATCGTCAGGAAATTCTTGGTGAGCGCAAAGATCTTCGCCAGACCAATCAACAGCAACGCAAAGATTTGAAAGCGCAATAAGGTTGATTCATGAAACCATCTAAACGCCGCCTTCTCATTTTACTATCCGCCATCGTGATCCCCTCCATCATCATCAGTTGCGCCACGTCCTCGATTTTGTCAAACGCGTCGCAATCCACCCACGAATGTGCGCCATTTAATGCTATCGAGCGATGCCATACCATCGTGCGCGCCACCAGCCAACCCGCACGCGCCATGGTGCTGGCGCTGCATCCGGCCTACACCTCGCCGCAGCGGGTCGAGCGACTCTCGGGCTTTGCCAAAATGGCCGCGAAACAAGGCTTCGATGTGTTATACCCTGAAGGCATTGAGCAACATTGGAACGATGGACGCGGTGCAGGCAAAACCAAAACCGTGGCCGATAACATCGACGATGTGGCGTATCTGACGGCGCTCACCAAGCGTTATGCCAAAGACAAACCGGTGCTGGTGATGGGGATGTCTAACGGCGGCATGATGGCGATGCGGATGGTGTGCGATAGCGAGTTTAAATTTGCAGCCATGGCTACGGTGGTTTCCAACCTGCCCTATAGCTTGCCCACTGATTGCAAACAAACCTACACACTGCCTGTATGGATGCTGTTTGGCGAGGCGGACGAAGTGGTGCCTCCTTCTGGCGGTGCCATTTATGGCTCGGCAAAAGACTGGGGCAAGGTGGAATCGGCTGCTGATACGCTGGCCTTTTGGCAGAAACGCAATGGCTGCGATGATGCCAAAAACAACATCACGACGATTGATACGATTATTGATGACAGCACCTCACTTGAAATCACTACCAACAAGGCCTGCAACATTACGAACATAAATGTTGTAGGCGGCGGTCATGCATGGCCGGGCGAGCCCAAATGGTATGCGTGGATTTTTGGCCGTGGCCCCGTGAGCGATGAGATGAACACCACAAAGGTGCTGCTGGAATGGATGAAATATCTGTAGCAGAGCAACCTTATGTTTCCACATTCCATGGCTGTCACCACGTGCTTGCCACGGGTCTGGTTTTTTTTACGCTAACCTAACCGGACCCCGTCATAGGGCGGGGTGACAGTTTTTTTCATACACCACCTGACTTTTAACGCTTTAGTTATCAAAACAGCCTTGACTCCTGCTCAAAAACCATCATAATGCATTTTGAGTTTTTTGACTTAACTACTCTTAGTGCCTGCAATCTACCTATTGTTTCGGGTAGAGCATCTTTTAAAAAAGGTGCCATAAGGCCTGCCCCTGCAGGCCTCAACAGCGTTTTACCAAGAGTGCTCGCGCAAACTTCGCGCGAATAATAATTAAAACTCTTCTGTGAGCTTTCTCATGATGGGAAAGCTCAATGTAAACGCTATTGAGGCATAAGGAGATTCTTGATATGGCGACTGGTACCGTTAAATGGTTCAACCCCACTAAAGGTTATGGCTTTATTCAACCCGAGCAAGGCGGAGCCGATGTGTTTTTGCATATCAGCGCGCTTGAGCAAGCTGGTTTGTCTGGCTTGAACGAAGGTCAGCGCGTGAGCTACGAGCTGGTTACGAATAAAGGGAAAACCTCGGCTGGTAATTTGAAACTGGCTTAAAGGAGCGCGGCATATTTGCTGCGTTTGATCTTCCTACTCTTTCTATTCTGAATCATGCTGCGCATCCCATTGCTTGCACTTCATCATTCAGGTCGCCGTGAAAAGGTTCTAAAGGCAAATTGTCATTCCACTTAAAAAATTCTCTATTTTTTAAAGTGGATAAAATGACAATCAATATATTTGCCTCGGTGTACTTTTTCGATTGGTGAAAAGTACACCCTGCCGTCCTTAAGATTTTTTGGGCAGGGAGCGAGAACACTCGCTTTTAAACGCTCATTTAACTTTAAGGATATATTCTATTTATGGAAAATTTTAATTCTCTTAATCTGCCTGCCGCTTTGATGACTTCGCTCGAGCGCATGGCATTCAACACCCCCACTCCCATTCAGGCGCAAGCAATTCCGCCTGCACTCGAAGGCCGCGACATTCTGGGTTCTGCTCAAACCGGAACGGGTAAAACCGGCGCTTTCAGCATCCCCATGGTGGTGCAATTGCTCAACAATCCGCGCAGCAACGCGATGGTGCTTACCCCCACCCGCGAGCTTGCAGTTCAGGTGCAAGAAATGATCGAGCAGTTGCTTGGCAAAAATAACGCCATTAAAACCGTGCTGCTGATTGGCGGCGAATCCATGCCAAACCAGTTGCAACAGCTTCGCGCTCGCCCACGGATTATTGTTGGCACACCTGGCCGTATCAACGACCATTTGGCGCGTGGCTCACTCATGCTTCATCAGACCAGCTTTCTGGTGCTCGATGAAACCGACCGTATGTTAGACATGGGCTTTGGGATTCAGCTGGAGAAAATCTTCAAATACCTGCCAGCCGTGCGCCAAACGCTGATGTTTTCGGCCACTTTGCCCGATAACATCGTGAAGCTTTCTGGCAATTATCTGAAAAACCCAGTGCGGGTGTCAGTGGGATCACTCACCAACCCTGTCGCAAAAATCTCTCAGGAAACCATCAACACCAACGAAATCAACAAATATGATGAGCTGGTGCGTCAGTTGAAAGAGCGTGAAGGCTCGGTGATTGTGTTTGTGAAAACCAAATATGGCACCGAAAAACTCGCCACTCGTTTGCGCCGCGATAATCACAGCGCCGATGCGATTCACGGCGATTTACGCCAGAATAAACGCGACCGCGTCATCAATAATTTCCGCGAGCAAAAGCACCGTATTTTGGTGGCAACGGATATTGCCGCACGCGGCCTCGATATTCCGCATATTGAACATGTGATCAACTACGACCTTCCACAATGCCCGGAAGATTACATCCACCGCATTGGCCGTACGGGTCGCGCGGGATCAGAAGGCTGCGCAGTCAATCTGCTCACCCCACAAGATGCCATCAAATGGCGTGCGATTCAGCAACTGATGAATCCTGGCGAAAAGTTTCCCCCATTGCCAAGCAAAGGCCCCTCCAAGCCAAAATCCGGCTTTCGTGGTGGTAATAACCGTGGCAGTAATGGCGGCGGCGCAAACACAAATGCGGGAGCAGGTGCTGCGGCGCGCCCCAACAATCGTTTCCGTCGCGGCACGTCTTCTGGTGGCAAGCCTTCAGGATTTAAAGCGGCTAGCTGAAAGGATACGTGTCACCCCGCACATTCCATGAGCGGTCGCGCTTAGCGCGAAAGCGAATGGAAGAGTTGCGGGGTCTCCCTCCAAAAGGTGGGAGATGCCGCAATAAATGCGGCATGACAAATGAAACATAAAAAACGCCCACCTCTGCAAAGAAGTGGGCGTTTTTCATTTCTTAATCACCTTGCCAGCCTGAACGAATGTCAGCTTACCATTGCTGGCGACATACTCACCATCCAGCGCGGGAACTTCCACACC
>JAKFUW010000057.1 GCA_021732545.1 Alphaproteobacteria bacterium
ATACAGCCTGATCTTTCACATCATGATCGCATGGGCATACGAGAATCAACGCATCGCCATGATGTTGCCGCGACAAATATTCCACGGCGACCGCAATCGCCGCCGCCGTGTTCGCCGCGCGAGGCTCTAACAGGAGTGTCGCATTAAAGCTTTTTAACATTGCCGCATGGTCACGGTGCCCAACAATCAATGGCGCCTTAAATAAGGTTGAATTGCGGACACGATGTAACGTATTTTCAAATAGCGATGGTTCGCTGGTTAACGACAAAAAGGCTTTAGGAATTTCAGGCGTGGAAAGTGGCCATAAACGCGCGCCTTGGCCACCACATAGCAGCACCGGAATGATGGATCGGGGAGAAGTAGGAGCCAGAGTCATGTTTTTCTTTTTTAACTATTTGAATAACTTAATACGAAAGTGCGCTTTTAATCAAAGGGTTTTCGCATCCGCCGCGTATATCTGTTATAATGCAATGACCATATAGTGCTTTTCAAATCATTTTCTCTTATGAAACTTTTTGTAAAAAGCACTATAAAACATATAATTATAGTCATTCTATCCCATTAAAAATGACTCATGTAAAAATTTTTAATGGGAATGACTATTGGAGGTTTTATGATTCGTATGCGCGCAGCATTACTTGCTTTGATGGCCATCGCTTTGATCACTCAAATCCCCATCGCTTATGCAGGACCTAGCGATGTGGAGCCGATTTCGTATCAGGAACGCCGCGCCAAAATGAAGGCGATGAACCCGCAGGAGCGTGAGGCGTTTCACACAGAACGCAAAGCACAATGGAACGCGATGAGTAAACCAGAAAAATTGGCCTTTATCGAGAAGCGCCGCGCTGAACGCATTAAATATATGGAAGAACGCTGGAACGCTATGTCAGACGATAAAAAAATCAAGTTTGTGGAAAAACGCATGGAACGTCACCGTCGCGGGCTTCATGGCCACGACCGCGATCAGCCTAAGCCGGAATAGTCAATGTACGAGTTCAGCTCTATGCCTGATGAGAGCCTGATGGATTTTATCCGTGGTGGCAATGTGCGGGCGTTTGAAGCGCTGGTCAATCGCCACCATCGGCGGTTTTACGGCATGGTCTATCGCTGGGTACTGCACCGCAGCGATGCTGAAGACATTGTGCAGGAAGCCTTTTTAAAATTATGGTCGGGCAAAGCACGCTGGAAGTCGGGTCGCAATGCCACATTTATCACGTGGTTTTATCGTATTTTATATCATCAATCGATTGATGTGATGCGCACCCGCAAGCGCACCATGATAGAACTGCGCGATGATATGGCAAGCGCAGAACCAACGGCAGAAGATGATGTCGTCAACCGTGAAATGCAGATGAAGTTACGCTCGGTGCTCAATCAACTCACCGATTCGCAACGCATCGCGATACAATTATTTTACTTTGAGCAACTGCCCCAAAAACACATTGCCAAAACCTTGGGGTTGACTGTGAAAGCACTCGAATCACAATTAAGCCGCGCTAAAGCGGCATTAAAAGAAGGAATGGCCGATTATGACCAAGCACGAACTGGATGAGGTAAATACGTTACTACATGCCATGCGGGTTCCCGCTGCATCGAGCCATGCTACGCAGCGCTTGGTGCAACACGCCACGCAAAATCCACGCCAAGGATGGCGCTGGCTGATGCTGTGGCGCCAGCTACGTGCCGTAATCTATCTGCCGCAATCACGTTGGATTATGGCTTATTCTGTGGTTGGATTTTTTATTCTGGTGGGGCTGATTGGCCGAATGAATGGCACCTTGCAGCCTGAGCAAACGATCACGACAAAATTATCCGACGATGATTTATTGCTAGATATAGATTTTGAATTTGAACATGAAAAAGACCGCTATTTATTGTCTGATATCACGGCGTTTTGAGCGAGTGGCACGATACCCTCTGTTGGCGTTTTCTCGGCAACACACACACAATTAATGGCTCCAGAACATGGATATATTTTACAATCTTGCGCAATGTCGCTGCTTGCACGCAATGCAAAAGGCGGCTTGGGACCCTTATAGGAACCGTCAGGAGACAACGTAAATTTTTCTGGCTCTGGCTCTGGTGGTGGTGGAGGCACATATTGCGGCATGCGAGGCACAGCATGGCCATGGGGCATCGTGTAAAGCACGCTGTAAAAATGATCCATCGCGGACGCGGGCTTGGTGCTTTCTAGCACAATCAACGCAACCAACATCATCAGGGTATAGAGCCATGTCCGTGTCATACAGGCATTGTGGATGAATCTGTGGATAACAATCAAGATAATTTGAACAAGCACATGAATATCAATGATAGTTGTGCCGTTATCGTTTCTTTAACGTCACACCTTATATTGCATCAGGCTGATGCATGGGATGCGCTTTTTCAAAAGCGGGCAGCGCAAGGCATGCCGCTTCTATCCGCAATAACGTTGGATAAGGCGCAAGGTCGCACTCAAACCGCCGCGCATTAAATAACTGCGGAATCAGCGACACATCCGCCATGGTCAACTGATCACCATAACAATAAGTGCCCGCGATCGGTTTGATCATCGCCTCAAACGCGGCGAGGCCTTTGGCTTGCCAATGCGCAATCCACGCCATTTTCTCGGTCTCTGAATGGCCAAGTGTTTCGGTGAGATAATGCTGCACGCTGGTATTATTCACGGGGTGAATATCGCACGCAATAATCTGGCACAGCGCCCTGATGTTTGCTCGCGCTTCCAGATTTTTTGGCAGCAACGGTGGCTGTGGCCAGCGTTCTTCCAGATATTCCAAAATGGCGTGTGCCTGGGTTAACACCTGCTCACCAACCTTCAACGCAGGCACCCCACCCGATGGATTAAGCACGAGGTAGTCGGCGTGCTTATGTTCATTTTTAAGCAAATTCACCGCCACAACATCATATGCCACACCCTTGATATTGAGCGCAATCCGCGTGCGATAGGAAGTGGAAGAACGGTAGTAGTTGTAGAGAGTGATGGGCATCGTTTTTTCTTTCTTTCGCTCCCCCCTTGAGGGGGAGCACTATTATTAAGCCACCGCCTTTGCCGTGATGGATTTGGCGGGTGATAATTCTGCCGTGAAATGGCGCAAAAATTTCGCCTGCTTCTCGATGCGGTGCGCCCCGATCTCATGTCGTTTCGCATACACTTCCTGCATCACTTCCACCACATAATCAAAATGGCTTTGGGTGTAAACGCGGCGCGGAAAGGCCAGACGCACCAGCTCATGAGGTGCAGGTGCGTCACCTTTGCCGAACATGAGCGAACCCAGCTCCACACTGCGGATTCCCCCTTCGATATAGAGTGCATTCACCAACCCAATTCCGGGCAAATCTGCTGGTGATAAATGCGGCAAAAACTTCGCCGCATCCACAAACACCGCGTGGCCACCTGCGGGTTTAACAATCGGCACACCCATCGCATCAAGCTTTTGCGCCATATAGCGCACCGTGGCATTGCGATAAGCCTGATAATCATCATCAAGCGCCTCGTTCAAGCCCACCGCAATCGCTTCCAGATCGCGGCCAGCTAAACCACCATAAGTCGGAAAGCCCTCGGTTAAAATCAGCAAGCTGCGAAATTGCTCCGCCCAATCATCATTGTTGCAGCATAAAAATCCGCCAATGTTCACCATGCCATCTTTTTTCGCGCTCATGGTGCAGCCATCGGCGTATGAGAACATCTCTCTGGCAATGTCCATTAAACTGCGATGTTTTTGCCCCGCCTCGCGCTGCTGAATAAAATACGCGTTCTCCGCAAAGCGGCACGCATCCATGATGAGTGGGATATTATATTTCTTCAAAAGCGCTTTGGTTGCCTTAATGTTTTCAAGTGATACCGGCTGGCCACCGCCTGCATTATTGGTCACCGTAATCATCGCAAAAGGAATGCGCTCCACGCCAACCTCTTTAATCGTTGCCTCAAGCCGCGCAATATCCATATTACCCTTAAACGGATGATTGAGCGCCAGATCCATTCCCTCATCAGTCAACAGATTTCGCGCCTCTGCCCCCGCCACTTCCATGTTGGCACGGGTGGTATCAAAATGGCTGTTATTAGGAATCAACACGCCAGGCTTCACCAATGCTCGCGCTAAAATATGCTCAGCCGCACGGCCTTGATGAGTTGGGAAAATATGCTTGAAGCCTGTGATGTTTTTGACCGACGCTTCAAACCGCAACCATGAAGGACTACCCGCATAGCTTTCATCGCCGCGCATCATCGCGGACCATTGCTCGCTCGACATCGCGCCCGTTCCCGAATCGGTGAGCAGATCAATCATCACCGATTCAGATTTTAATAAAAACACATTGTGTTTTGCTTCATCAAGCAAACGCACGCGCTCATCACGCGTGGTCATTTTAATCGGCTCGGTCATTTTAATACGAAATGGTTCAATGATGGTTTTCATGATCTTCCTTTAAAACTGTCATCCCGGCCAGCAAGCCCACTTTGGGCGCAGCGCGTGCCGGGATCTCGCGCCACATACTCATACATACCTCACCACTTTCTGTTCAATTGCGCCAAAAATACTGTGACCTTTATCGTCTTTCATCTCGATGCGAATATGATCGCCAAACGCCATAAAGGGTGTGATGGGCGCGCCACTTTCAATGGTTTCGATCATGCGTTTTTCGGCTAAGCATGATGATCCTGTGGCAGGGTCGGCATTCGATACCGTGCCCGAACCAATGATGGTTCCTGCGCGTAAAAAACGCGTTTTAGCGGCATGGGCAATCAACTGCCCAAAATCAAATGTCATATCCACACCTGCATTCGGGTGGCCGAACCATTGGCCATTGAGAATAGAGTGCAACGGCATATGTAATTTTCCATCCGCCCACGCATCGCCCAATGCTTCGGGTGTCACGGCTACCGGCGAGAATGCACTGGCCGGTTTGCTCTGAAAAAACCCAAAGCCTTTCGCCAGTTCACCCGGGATTAAATGACGAAGCGACACATCATTGACCAGCATGATAAGCCTGATATATGTGAGCGCATCGGCAGGGTTAACACCCATTGGTACATCGCCGGTAATCACTGCCACTTCGGCCTCAAAATCAATGCCCCAGTCTTCATCTGCTGCAATAATATCATCGCGGGGACCAATGAAGGCATCCGAGCCTCCCTGATACATCAGTGGATCGGTCCAGAAACTCTCCGGCATGTCAGCGCCACGTGCTTTGCGCACCAGTTCCACATGGCGAACATAAGCTGAACCATCCGCCCATTGATAGGCACGCGGCAATGGCGAGTGTATCGCGGTTTCATCGAATGGCATCGCCCAATCGGCTGCGCCCATATTGAGCGCATCATAGATTTTTTGTAATATCGATTTCGCTGCGTCCCACTCATCGAGCGCGGCTTGTAAAGTCGGCACTTCCGCGATCGTTGCGCATTGAGTTAAATCTCGGCTGACCACCACTAATGTGCCATCGCGCCCACCTGATTTTAAGGTTCCTAATTTCATAGATTCTCCCGCATCTTCTATTTCCTCCCCCTTTTAGGGGGAGGGTAGGTGGGGGTTAGCCGCACACGATAGCGCAAGCCGCTACCCTCACCCGACACTTCGTGTCACCCTCTCCCAAAGGGAGAGGGTTCTCCCACATCATTTGACCTTCCAACTCTCCACATAACCCGCCCATTCTACCGCGCTCATCGCATCGCTTGCGTCCACGCCATCGCGGGTGTCTATCATCACCGCCACTTCTTGCGTGGCGGTTTTAGCATGCGCCAGCCCCGCTTGCAGCGCCTTGGGGTGCGGCCCATGCGGAAAGCCGCACGGGTGCCACGTCACCATGCCGGGGTGAATATTATCGCGGCTGAAAAATTCTCCCGCGTGATAAAAAATAATCTCATCATAGTCGTTATTGGAATGATAAAAAGGAACTTTCAATGCACCTGCATCCGATTCAATCGGGCGCGGCACAAAGGTGCACACCACAAAGCGATTCGCCAAAAAAGTCGTGTGAGCCGAAGGCGGCAAATGATAACGGTGGCTCATCAGCGGGCGGATATCGCGCCAGTTGATTTTCACGGGCAGATTATCACCATGCCAACCCACCGCATCGAGCGGGTTATACGGGTAGGTCACGGTCGATAACCGATCGTGACGCTTGATGACCACGCGCCAATCGCCATCTTTTTGCTGCGCGCGGTAAGCCTCATCGAGCGCGGGAACCACCAGCATTGCCGCATCAAAAATCGCATGCGGTCCTGCCACGCCTTTATCGGGCAGTTTATAGCTATCGTTCGTTGCTTCAATCAGCAGCATGGCCGTGGGCGCTGCACATTCCAGGCGCCAACGCGTGCCACGCGGCAGCATCATATAATCGCCTTCAGTAAAATTCAGATGTCCGAAATCACAAAACAGGCTGCCCGACCCTGCGTGAATGAACAACAAATCATCGCCGTCAGCGTTCGCCACCAGATGATCCATAGCGCCTTGTGTTCTCCAATAACGAAACTTCATCGCAGGGTTGGTGACAACAGGCGTGGCATTCCATGGTGAGTTTTCTGCAGCATTTAGTTTGGTTAAATCATAAGCACGCGGGCGATGCTCGCCTTGCCAATCGCTCCAGCCTGTTGGCGGATTGGCGTGATATAAATGGGTGGCGGGACCAAAGAATCCTTCCTTGCCAAATTCGCGCTCATAGGTGCCCTCAGGCAAGTCGCAATGGGCTTGGCGCGAATGGGTACCAGCAGAGCGGGGGAAGGTGATATGGTGCTTCATGCAATAGTCTCCAGTTGCGAGTTGCGAGGCATGGGGCATGGGGCATCACAACACCCACTCAAAAATTGGTAACTGGTAACTGGCAACTGGCAACTCATAACACCCCTCGCCGTATCTGATCTTCTTCGATCGATTCAAACAATGCTTTGAAGTTTCCTTCGCCAAAGCCTTCATCGCCTTTGCGTTGAATGATCTCGAAAAAGATCGGGCCAATGACGGTTGCGGTAAAAATCTGCAACAAAATACCGCCATCATGCGCACCCGCTTTTGAATCGGGTGCACCATCCACCAAGATACCATTTTTCTGCAAACGCGGCAGATCTTCGCGGTGATGCGGCACGCGCTTGGCAAGATTATCATAATAAGTTGCAGGGGGCGCATCCATAAAGCGCAAGGATTTAGATTTGAGTGCTTCGACCGTGGTGTAAATATCCTCAGCAGATAAGGCGATATGCTGAATCCCCTCGCCGCGATATTCGCGCAGATATTCTTCAATCTGCGATTTATCATCCGATGATTCATTGATGGGGATACGGATTTTTCCGCACGGGCTGGTCATCGCTTTGGATTTGAGACCGGTGAGTTTTCCTTCAATATCAAAATAGCGAATCTCGCGGAAATTAAATACCCGCTCATAAAATCCCGCCCATTCATCCATATTGCCGCGATAGACATTATGCGTCAAATGATCGATCACATTTAAGCCTACACCTTTGGGGTGTTGATCCACGCCTGCAATCGGCACAAAATCGATGTCGTAAATCGAGCCACTCGCGCCATAACGATCCACCAGATAGAGCATACTGCCGCCAATGCCACGGATCGCAGGAATATTCAGCTCCATCGGCCCCACATTGGCTTCCACAATTTCAGCACCTTTAGCGCGTGCATGGGCAAGTGCTGCGCCCACATCTTTCACCCGAAACGCCATGGCGTTGGCAGAAGGACCATGCGCGTTGAAAAAACTTTCTGCCTGAGATTGAGGCTCTGCATTCAAAATAAAATTAATGTCACCTTGGCGATAAAGCGTGACGTTTTTGCGGCGATGTTTGGCAATGGCAGCAAATCCCAGATGCAAAAAGAGCGTTTCGAGTTCCTCAGAGTTAGCATGGGTATATTCGACAAATTCAAATCCGTCGGTGCCCATCGGGTTGAAAACAGTGTGTGGTGCAGACATAGATTCTCCCTTACCATTCCCTATTGGTTTGAGTGCAAATAACTGTGAAAGTCAAGGCTTGTGGCACTGCAGCATTAGCGCTTCAAAACATAGTCGCGCGTGCCGCGATGCAGCATCGCGTCACCTGGCGCTATGTCCCACGGTTTAAGTAGTGGGCTGTTTTTGATTTCATCATAGATCGGTAAAAAATCCTGCTCCGCTGTTTGAGCGAATAAATCCTCAAATGAATCGATGACAAAATAGCTTTCTTGAAAATCATCAATCCGATAATCGGTTTTCATAATCCGCCGCAAATCAAAGCCGATGCGGTTAGGGCTTTGGCTTTCCAACGCAAACACCGATTCGGTTTTAGACGATACAATGCCCGCGCCATAAATCCGCAGGCCTTCTTTGTTGCGGATCAAACCAAACTCAACCGTGTACCAATAAAGCCGTGATATTTCACTGAGCGTTCCTGCTTTAAGTGCCTTTAGCCCGCCCTTGCCATACGCCTCCATATAGCCTGCAAACACAGGGTTCAGCAGCAATGGAACATGGCCTTGAAAATCATGAAATAAATCCGGTTCCTGAATGTAATCGAGTGTGGCACGCGGGCGAATCCAGTGCGTCACGGGAAAGCGCTTATTGGCCAGATGGGTGAAAAAATGGGTGTTGGGAATCAACCCCGGCACGGCCACAATCTGCCAGCCGGTGGCGCGCATCAACCTATCGGAATAATCATCAAAATGTGGGATGTGGCTCTGCGATAAATCCATGCTGGCATACGCATCAAAATATTCATCGCATGCGCGGCCTGGCAAAATGGCAAGCTGGCGCTGCATCAGATCGCGCCACACCGCGTGGTCTTCATCGGTATAATGCGCGTAACCCTGATCAATCGTGAAATCGGCGCGCATATCCGGATAATCGGGATAGGCAAACTCAGTCGACTGCCCATAAGGATCAGGCGCGGTGAGAATGGATGATATGTCAGAATCGCTCATGCCATAAAGCTAGCACAAAACATGATCAATAGCATGCTGCAGCGCAACAGATCAATCGAGCTTGGCGTGATAGGCCTCTTGGTCTAATGTGCCTTCTACGCGGTCAATAATCAGCGTGATTGCGGAATCTCCGGTGATATTCACGGTGGTACGGAACATATCCAAAATGCGATCAATGCCAAGAATCAAGGCAATGCCTTCCATCGGAATGCCGACCGAAGTGAGCACCATGCCCATGAACAAAATCGAGCCGCTGGGGATGCCCGCCGCACCGATGGAGCCCAGCGTGCAGGTGACCACCAGCGTCAGGTAATCTTGCCATTGCAAATCAATGCCATACATTTGTGCAAAAAACGTCGCGCAAATGCCTAAATAAATTGCGGTACCATCCATATTGATGGATGCACCCAGCGGCATCATAAAGTTGCTGGTGCTTTGCGACACACCCATTTTGTCTTGCAATTCACGCATCGCAGTGGTCAGCGTGGCTTTGCTGGAGCTGGTTGAAAACGCCATCAATTGCGTGGGCATCATTTTGATATAAAAAGGCAGCGGTGATATCCGACCAAACACTTTAATAAGCACGCCAAACAATATCATTTGAATACCACACGCGCCAATCACCAGCACCATCAGCTCCAGTAATCCGACAATCATCTGAGATCCTGTGGTGCCGACCATCGCGGCCATAAAACCAAACACCGCCAGCGGAGAAAGCTTGATAATCCACTCAATCATTTTGAAGGCGATGTGCGCAAGTTCCTGATTGAGTTCTTTGACTTTTTGGGTAGAACCACGAATATTGTTGATGACGATACCCGTAAAAATCGCGAAAATTACGATCTGTAAATAATGATCTCCTGATAGCGCATGGACAATATTGGTAGGGATCAGCGCCATAAAAAATTCACTAAGGTTTGGTACAGTAATATCTTGTGATAGCGCCTGTGTCGGCGGGGTTATGTCATCGCCCGGGCGAAAAACAGCACCCGTTGCCAGCCCCAGCATCACCGCAAACAGCGCGGTTGAAAGATAAGCAAACACGCCGCGAAAAGCCATACCTTTAAAATGATGGGTTTCGGTCAGGCTGGTGATTCCGGCGATCAGCGCAAAGAAAATCAGCGGCGCAACCATCATTTTAATCAGCTTGATAAACACCGTGCCCAGCACTTTAAAAATCTCGGCATCGGCACCCAGCGCATAGCCCGTTGCCACCCCCAACGCAATCGCCAACACAATCTGCTGCCAGAGCTTCAATCCAAATATGGTTGATTCGGTATGTGCGTGTGCGGCCATGTGAATGTCTCCTTGTGAAGGGATTGGTTTGCCATCTTGATGCAGCAATGAAC
>JAKFUW010000217.1 GCA_021732545.1 Alphaproteobacteria bacterium
CTGCCGTTCTGGCTGTTACTTCTGCTACAAAAAATTGCAGCAACTCCGACTGCTTCTTCTTCGATAATTTACAACGCGTTATACTCATAAACATACATTAACACTCCTGCTAATCTACGTCAGCCCCTAAATGATTGAACGCTTAATAATTAGAATTATTCTAAATATATGCAAATGCGAATAATGTGCAAGCGTTTTTTAACAGCTACGCGTTATTTTGCAATAAGGTTTTGACTTGATTTACAATTTTGCTTCTTTCATCAAGTCGGCCTATTGGCTGCCAGCTAAGTTCACTTGTCGATGTTAGCGCGCAGGCATAGCCATCATCGATCAATGACTGGCAAAAATAGCGATGTTTGGCGCGCAAACCGGTGGGTGGTGAATAGATGAACACGGGCTTTCCTGTATAGCACGCCTCCGTCACCATCGAGATTGAATCACCCGTGACAATCACCGCATCGGCCAAATCCAGCATACCATGCAGTGGGTTAGACTCATCACGACCCGCCACATACAGATCAAATGGACACGCTAAACGATTGCGGATGAGGCGGGCAATAGCGCGTGGCGTGCGCCTGCTGGTGGTGATCAGCAAACTACCCACCGTTGCGATCAGCAGCTCCGATAAATCGAGTAGATCTTTAAAAATCGGTTCTTGCTCTTTACGGCTAGATGCAGGGTTGCCGATCAGCATCGCAATCCACGGGCGCGGCAGCGCGGCATATCGCGATTGAAATTCTCGCGCACCTTTGGCCAACATCTCATCGGTGAGGGAGTGCAACGCGCCATGGGTAGTCATCACCCGCGCATCCATCGGCGGGCGGTCATGTTCGGGTGCGATGATTAAATCAAACGGCTCGAGTGTATGCGGCCACATGCACTGAATCAGTTTGGTGCGCGGCGATTGCTCGCGGATGTAACGCATCACCGGCACCATGCGCCGACCTGTGGCGATCACGGCATGTGGCCATGGCGGGCTGATGAGGTCTTGGCTGGTGTGAGTGAGGCCAGAAAGCGAAGCACCCAGCACGCGACTCGGTAATTTGGCCAATAACGAATAACGCAATTGTTTTTGCTCATACGGCATCTCAAGCGCATCGGCCAGCCCCATACTTTGCGCGGTATGCCCGTTGATGCGGTCAGCTAACACCCAGATCATGCATACTCCGTCATTGCGAGCGATGATTTATCATCGCGCGGCAATCCAAAGACAGTATCTTTGTGGATCGCCACGCATCCCGTGGATGCTCGCGATGACGACGCTGATGAAACAACATCTGAATCAAATATATGAAACACTAAGCACTTCATAGTAGCGCGTGCCTTTGGGAGTTTTCACCTCCACATTGTCGCCCGCTTTTTTGCCCATCAGCGCGCGCGCAATCGGTGCGGTGTTGGCGATGCGGCCTTGCTCAAGGCTTGCCTCATATTCGCCGACAATCTGATAGGTCACGTTTTCTTCGCTTTCTTCATCGACCAATTTAATCGTCGCGCCAAATTTAATGGTGTCGCCCTTCATGTCTTTGGGATCAATCACCTCAGCGCGCGAGATCACGGCCTCCAACTCTTTCACACGGCCCTCAATGAAGCTTTGTTTGTCGCGCGCCGCATGATATTCGGCATTTTCTTTTAAATCGCCATGCTCGCGTGCCTCAGCAATGGCCGACACCACTGCGGGGCGCTCCACATTTTTAAGTTGCTTAAGCTCAGCTTCAAGCCGTGCAAAACCTTGAGTGGTTAGCGGATAACGATCCATTGTGCCTGCCTTTTTATCATTTCAGCCGCCTACCATATCATGAACGTAAGCTAGGGCAAGCGTTTCGGGGGCAAGGTATATTATTCATGATTGTTTCCTGAAAGATAACGGTATATAATTGAAGTATGACACATATTTCAGTTGATAGCCACCGTCTGGTGAAAGGCTTGATTGCACGCGGCTTCAAAGAAGACCAAGCGGAGGCCATTCTTGATGCAATTCAGAATGTTACGCTTCAAGATGTCGCGAGCAAAGAGGATGTGCAAACAATCAAACAACAATTTTCACAATTAGAAAAGCATGTGGATCAGCAGATTTCGCGGCTGGAAAAGCAAATGAGCGAGCTTGAACTTCGTATCAGTGATCGTATAACGGGTTTAATTAAATGGCAGGTGCCTCTCATGCTCGGCCAAGCTGGATTAATTGTTGCACTCGTTAAGCTACTTTAAAATAATCCTGCAACGGCTTAACACTTACCCCATCAGGCGAATCTTTCAGGCGTTTCATGGCTTTCACCAATGCGCTGGCACCTTGAATGGTGGTGGTATAGGTGATTTTGTTTTGCAGCGCGGTGCGACGAATCGAGAAACTATCCGAAATGGCAGCCGCGCCTTCGGTGGTGTTAATCACCAGCACAATCTGCCCATCTTTCATTTTATCGACAATGTGCGGGCGGCCTTCACGCACCTTAAACACGCTGGTGGCAGCAACGCCATGTTGCTCGAGCAGCGCCGCTGTGCCACGCGTGGCAATCACCTCAAATCCCATTGCCACAAGCTCTCGCGAAATCTCAATCGCAAGCGGCTTATCCGAATCCTTCACCGACACAAACACCTTGCCGGTGGTGGGAAGTTTGGTGCCCGCCGCCAATTGTGCTTTGGCGAATGCCATCGGAAAATCATGATCGAGTCCCATCGATTCGCCGGTCGATTTCATCTCGGGTCCCAGAATCACATCCACACCTGGGAAGCGTGCAAACGGAAACACCGCTTCTTTAACAGCCACATGATCCAACACACTATCATCCGCAGGCAAATTCATGTCTTTCAATTTTTGATCCACCATCAGCAACGTCGCAATTTTAGCGACCGCAACGCCGGTGGCTTTGGCCACGAATGGCACGGTGCGGCTAGCGCGCGGATTGACTTCTAAAATGTAAATATCCTCGCCTTTGATCGCAAACTGCACATTCATCAGGCCTTTGACTTTGAGCGCCTTGGCCAGCGCAATCGTTTGCGTGCGCACCTGTGCAATCAATGCCGCACTCAGCGAATATGGCGGCAGCGAACAGGCCGAATCGCCTGAGTGAATCCCTGCTTCTTCGATATGTTCCATAATGCCTGCAATATAGACATCATCGACATCACACAGCGCATCGACATCGAGTTCGGTTGCATTTTGCAAATAGCCATCAATCAAAATCGGGCCATCACCAAACAGGCCGCGAATCTCGTGCACATAGCTTCGCAGCGTATCGGAATCATGCACAATCGCCATCGCGCGGCCACCGAGCACATAGGATGGACGCACCACCACGGGGTAACCAATATGCTCCGCTTGGCGCATCACATCTTCGGCTGAATGGCAAATGCTATTGGGCGGCTGTTTAAGATTTAGGGTGTGCAGCAACTGCTGGAAACGCTCGCGGTCTTCAGCCAGATCAATCGAATCGGGCGAAGTGCCGATGATGGGGATGTTGGCGGCTTCCAACGCGTGGGCAAGTTTCAGCGGCGTTTGGCCACCGAACTGCACAATCACCCCACGCACGGATCCTGCGCGCTGCTCAACACGTATAATTTCGATGACATCTTCGGCGGTGAGTGGCTCAAAATAAAGGCGGTCGGAGGTATCATAATCGGTGGAGACCGTTTCAGGATTGCAATTAATCATGATCGCCTCAAAGCCCGCCTCTTTCAGAGCATAGGCCGCATGCACGCAGCAATAATCAAACTCGATGCCTTGACCAATGCGGTTGGGCCCCCCGCCTAAAATAATCACTTTTTCGCGTGCCGTAGGATTGGCCTCGCATTCGGCAGCCGATATTCCATCGCCTTCATAACAGGAATATAAATAAGGCGTGGGCGATTCAAATTCTGCCGCACAGGTATCGACGCGTTTGAACACAGGGCGCACATTGAGCGCGTGGCGATAGGTTGTAACTTCAGCCTCGGTCTGCTTGGTTAATTGCGCAAGGCGTTTATCCGAAAAGCCCAATTTTTTGGGCTGCAACAATCCGATGGTATCCTTAGGAAGGCCATCTTTTATAATCATTTTTTCAGCCATTACCACGCGCTCAATCTGGCGCATAAACCACGGATCATAATGCGTAATCGTGCAGATTTCTTCCACGCTCAAACCAAGACGCATTGCTTGCGCAGCGCGCAGCAACCTGTCAGGCGTGGCACTGGCAAGCGCGGTGCGAACCGGGTCAAGATCGCCCTTGGCGGCATCATAGCCTTCGATGCTGATTTCATCAAAACCGCATAAACCCGTCTCCATCGAACGCAGGGCTTTTTGCATGCTCTCGGCAAAATTGCGGCCAATCGCCATCACCTCGCCCACCGATTTCATCGCGGTGGAAAGCACCGCCTCGGTTCCGGGGAATTTCTCAAAGGTAAAGCGTGGGATTTTAGTGACGACATAATCGAGGGTCGGCTCAAACGAGGCAGGCATGAATGAAGGGGCGAGAGGCGAGAGGTGAGAGGCGAGAGAATCCGCCCCTCGTCCCTCGCCCCTCGCCTCTCTAATACTCACCACATCATTGGCAATCTCATCGAGCGTGTAACCCACAGCCAATTTTGCAGCCACTTTCGCAATCGGAAATCCTGTGGCTTTCGATGCCAGCGCCGATGACCGCGACACACGCGGATTCATCTCGATCACCACCATGCGGCCATTGGCAGGATTCACTGCAAACTGCACATTGGAGCCGCCGGTATCCACGCCAATTTCTCGCAACACCGCCAAGGATGCATCGCGCATGATCTGATATTCTTTATCGGTGAGCGTCAGCGCCGGTGCCACGGTGATGGAATCCCCCGTATGTACGCCCATCGGGTCAACATTTTCGATGGAACAAATGATGATACAATTGTCGTGTTTGTCGCGCACCACCTCCATCTCATATTCTTTCCAGCCCACGAGTGATTCATCAATCAACACTTCAGTCGTGGGCGACGCATCAAGGCCGGATGCTATAATGTGTTCAAATTCTTGCGTGTTATAGGCGATGCCGCCGCCCGTGCCACCCAGCGTGAAGGATGGACGAATCACCGCAGGCAGGCCGATGGTTTTGATCGCCTCGCGCGCTTCTTCAAGGCTATGCGCAATCGCATTTTTGGCGACATCGAGCCCGATTCTTGCCATCGCTTGATTGAATAAATCACGGTTTTCAGCTTTGTTAATGGATTCGAGATTCGCGCCAATCAATTCCACATTATATTTGGCCAATGTGCCATTTTCGGCGAGCGCCTTCGCGCAATTAAGCGCCGTTTGCCCGCCCATGGTGGGCAGCAACGCATCGGGGCGTTCTTTGGCAATAATTTTGGCAACCACTTCCGGTGTGATCGGTTCGATATAAGTTGCATCCGCCAGATTCGGATCGGTCATGATGGTGGCAGGGTTGGAATTGACCAACACCACGCGATAGCCTTCGGCTTTGAGCGTTTGCACGGCTTGCGTGCCCGAATAATCAAACTCGCACGCCTGACCGATAACGATGGGCCCCGCGCCGATAATGAGGATGGATTTTATGTCGGTGCGTTTAGGCATAAGCGAGTCTCCAGTTGCCAGTTGCCAGTTGCCAGAAAATCAACATCACGCAGACTCTTTCTGAAGACTGGCGACTGGAGACTGGCGACTCCTCATCATTCCCACAAACTCTTCAAATAAATAGCGTGAATCGTGTGGGCCGGGTGAGCTTTCAGGGTGATATTGCACCGCAAATGCAGAATATTCTTTTGAGCGAATCCCTGCAATCGTACCATCAAATAACGAGCGATGCGTGACCTCAATAGCATCAGGCAACGCATGATCACTCACCACAAATCCATGATTTTGGCTGGTGATTTCAACAGTGCCCGCGCTCAAATTTTTAATCGGGTGATTGGCGCCGCGATGGCCTTGATGCATTTTTTCTGTGCGTGCGCCGAGTGCTAGTGCCAGCATTTGATGGCCTAAGCAAATTCCGAATAACGGTAATTTTGCTGCAAGAAGATCCTGAATCACACGAATGGCATACACGCCTGTCGCCGCAGGATCACCCGGGCCGTTGGATAAAAATACACCATCTGGATTCATCGCCAAAATCACGTCCGCAGAGGTAGTGGCAGGCACCACGGTCACGCGACAATCCAAATTTGCAAACGAACGCAGGATGTTGAGCTTGGCACCGTAATCGATGGCCACGATATGAAGAAAGTCTCCAGTTGCGAGTTGCGAGTTGCGAGTATAGCCCTGCTCCAAATTCCAGCGGTTTTGTGTCCACTCATAGGATTCAGTGCATGATGATGCTGTAGCCAGTTCTGCTCCTGCTAATGAAGGCATCGCCTTTAACGTCTCGATTGCTTCTTCTATCTGGCAACTCGCAACTCGCAACTGGCAACTGATAATCGCCACATTCACTGCACCTTGCGCACGAATCCTGCGCGTGAGGGCACGCGTGTCAATGCCGCTGATGCCGGTGATACCGCGCGCGATAAGCCACTCATTCAGATGCTGCGTGCTACGATAGTTGGAGGGTTCAGTGATGGGCTCGCGAAGAATCAAACCACTCGCTCCCTTACGAGTTGCCAGTTGCCAGTTGCCAGTTGCCAGTGTTTCATTGAAATCTGATGACTGAAAACTGACAACTGAAGACTCAATATCCTCATCATTACATCCCACATTGCCAATATGGGGAAAGGTGAAGGTGATGATTTGTCCAGCGTAGGATGGGTCAGTCAAGATTTCCTGATAGCCGCTCATGGCGGTGTTAAAACACACTTCGCCAAACACGGTGCCGGCGGCTCCCACGCCATGTCCCCAAAACACCTCACCCGTAGGCAGCACGAGTGCGGCGCTATAGGGGTGGTTCGGGATCGTTTCAGGCATCAGCTTGCTCCAGTTAAACCTGCGGGAAACTAAAGCAAAGATGCCTTCAGGTCAAGATACGAGTTTTGCGGTAGCCTGCGCCATACGCTCGCACGCTGCATGGAGTGCTTTCTCGGATGTCGCATAGGAAATTCGGAAGAACCCTTCCATCCCAAACGCGCTGCCAGCCACCGCCGCACACAACGCCTCTTCCAGATAATAGGCCATCAACTCGTTAGAGTTGGTGATGGTTTTCCCAGCGGGCGTGCGCTTTCCAAACAGTGCACTGCAATCGGGGAACACATAAAACGCGCCCTCAGGCTTCGCACACACAATGCCCTCAATCGCGTTTAATTTTTCGACCACAATATCGCGGCGTTTTTGAAAATCGGGCACCCATGTTTTTAAAAAATCATGCGGGCCATTAAGCGCTTCAACGGTCGCTGCTTGCGAAATCGAGCAGGCATTGGACGTGCTATGCGATTGTAAACTCGCAATCGGTTTCATGAGGCTTTCCGGCCCCGCGCCATAACCAATCCGCCAGCCGGTCATTGCATAGGCTTTGGATACGCCATTGATGGTCAGCGTGCGGTCATAGAGTGCGGGTTCAAGTTGCGCAGGGGTGGTAAATTCAAACCCGTCATAGACAATATATTCATAGATATCGTCGGCCATAATCCACACATGTGGGTGGCGCAACAACACATCGCATAGCGCGCGCATCTGCTCGCGGCTATAGCCCGCACCCGTGGGATTAGATGGCGAATTCAAAATCACCCAGCGGGTTTTAGGAGTGATCGCAGCCTCGAGTGCTTGCGGTTGCAACTTGAAACCTTGAGCAGCGGTCGCCGTGACAAACACCGGAACACCTTCGGCAATTTGCACCATATCGGGGTACGACACCCAATAAGGCACCGGCACAATCACCTCATCACCCGGGTTCAAGGTGGCCAGCAGCGCATTAAAAATGACTTGTTTGGCGCCATTGCCCACCACCACTTGTTTGGGTGTATAATCCAGCCCGTTATCGCGTTTGAGCTTGGCGCAAATGGCGGCTTTGAGTTCGGCGGTGCCATCGGCTGGAGTATATTTGGTTTTGCCTTGCTCCATCGCGCGGATGGCCGCTTGTTTGATGTGCTGTGGCGTATCAAAATCCGGCTCGCCTGCAGCAAGCCCAATCACATCATGGCCGGCGGCTTTGAGCTCCGCTGCCTTTGCCGTCACCGCCATCGTCGGTGATGGCTGGATCACCTTCAGACGATCCGCTATCTGCGTTTGGCTTGGCAGATTCGGGTTTAGTTTCGCTGTCGCGCTTTGGCTCATCATCAGGCTCCTTAGATTCTTTCGGTGATGTTTTATGTTCGTCTTTGTAGGGCACTCGCGTCACTTCGACAATCGCAATTTCATTGCTCGGGAATGGAAGGCGCAACGCGACTGGTTCAATCTTCTGATTTTGATATTCAGGCGGAATGGTAAGGCGGCGAATTTCGTTTGGCTCCAGGCCAACCAATCCGCGATCCAACCCGTGCCCATACTGGCCACGCCCTAATTGCAACGTCAACGGATCGCGGTCATTGGTGGTAAAAAGCAGTGCCCCCTTAGCCGACCACATATGCAAAAAGATCGTTGCCTCATCACCACAATTTAATCCTTCGCCCGAACCTTCTTGCACCACACTATGGCTAAAAACAGCGGCAGGGTTGCTCGCCAGCGGATCTAATGCGGCAAGATCAATATCAAATTGATAGCCTTCAATTGGGAGCGTTTTGGCATCAGGATAGACCAACCTTGCACCCACACTCATTTCTCGCGAACCACCGACACGCATCCCCAACACCGCACGACCCCACGCTTCGTTGGGCGCATCCACTCCGATGGTAAAGGTTACGGGTTTTTTGGGGCGCAAAAAATCTTCGAGCGGCTTGTCTTTTTCAGCATAGGCGATGATCTTAACCGTGGCTTTCTGGCCGCACGCGGCCACATCGCCGATCCCTTTGGTGACATCCTGATAGCGAATGGATTTACCATAAGAAGGGTAAACATTGCGCGCCCATTGATCCGTATCGGTTAGTTTTTGAATCGCGTCATAGCGTTTAATGCTAACGGCATTTTCTTCGCCTTGATTCGCTTTTTCTTCATTTTGATACCCCACAAACGCCATCCATGAGATAAACAATACCATTCCCACGCGCATCCATTGCGAACCAGGTAATTTGGGAGCTTCACGTTTTGCCATCGTGCCAATCTCTTACAATTATACCAACACCATCATACATTAAAACGGAAATGAAAAATATCCCCATCTTTGACGATGTATTCTTTACCTTCAAGCCTTAATTTCCCGGCTTCTTTGGCGCCTTGTTCACCTTTGCACGCCACATAATCATCATAAGCAATCGTTTCCGCGCGGATGAATCCTTTTTCAAAATCGGTATGAATGGCTCCTGCCGCATTGGGAGCGGTTGCGGGTTTGCGAATCGTCCATGCTCTGGCTTCTTTGGGGCCTACAGTAAAAAATGTCAGCAAATTAAGCAACTGATAACCTTCGCGCACAATGTGCGTTAGCCCCGTTTGCGTCATGCCCAAACTTGCCAGATATTCTTTTTTATCCTCTGGCTCCAGCCCCGCCATTTCCGATTCAATCGCCGCCGATACAATCACCACTGGCGCATCCTTGATCGCTTGCTCAACCGCTTTGGATTTATCATTGCCCGTTGCAGCTGAAGCTTCTTCCACATTGCACACATACATCACGGGTTTGGATGTCAGCAGCTGCAGCAGCCGCACGCGCTTGGCTTCATCATCATTTGCGGGCACATAATGGCGCGCTGCCTTGCCTTCATAGACAATCGGCAAAATCGCCTCCACCAGCTGCAACGTGGCTGCGGCTTCTTTATCCTGGCCACCGCGTGTTTTTTTCTGCAACGCATCACGGCGTTTTTCCAAACTTTCCAGATCGGCTAATACCAATTCAGTTTCGATAATTTCCGCGTCGCGCAAGGGATCCACATTGCCTTCTACATGGGTGATGTCATCATCTTCAAAACAGCGCAGCATGTATAAAATCGCATCCACTTCTCGGATATGGCTCAAAAACTGATTGCCCAACCCCTCGCCTTTGCTCGCACCGCGCACCAGCCCTGCAATATCCACAAACTCTAATTGTGTTGGGATAATCTGCGCCGAACCGGCGAGTGCTGCAACCGCGTCTAAGCGCGCGTCAGGAACCGCCACGCGGCCAATATTGGGCTCAATGGTGCAGAACGGATAATTCGCGGCTTCCGCTTGTTGCGCGCTGAGCAACGCATTAAACAATGTCGATTTTCCAACATTCGGCAAGCCGACAATGCCACAATTAAATCCCATACTATCCTCTTATGTTTGCGACTTGGTTTCTCCCCCTCCCC
>JAKFUW010000259.1 GCA_021732545.1 Alphaproteobacteria bacterium
ACCCTTGCGACCCAGTTCCAGCACGCCTTGCATCAGGCCATTGGGCGATAATATCAACGCCTCATGGTTTTTACGAACCATGGTAGCGGGTTGATCAAAATGCGTTTTAATCACGTCATATGCATCGGCCATGGTGCGCGCTTCTTTGCTGGCGAACCATTTTTCATCCAAAACATAGCGCTCAGCCACGCCACGCAACATGCGCGACACCACCAAACCAGAAGATTCAGGCGCAGCAATCCAGCCACCCACATCACCAGAAATCTGATTCAGTCGTTCAGTGAAGGCTTTTGTTGTCGCTTCTAATTGTTCGGGTTTTACGCCAAACAGATTGGTCAGTGCGGCGGCTTCCACCAGCTTCATCGGCACACGGCGCGCCAATACATCCATCGAAGCCGACCAAATGCCCGATTGCTTTACCAACTCTTCAAGTTGCTCGCCTGTGAGCACCGAGCCATTGGCAAGGCGCAACTGGCTTTCATCGAGCGCCGTTTCAATCAGATAATCAGTCAGCGCCACATCATTTTTCAAGTATGTTTCCGATTGGCCGCGTTTGAATTTATAGAGCGGCGGTTGCGCAACATAGAGGTAGCCCTTCTCAATCAGTTGCGGCATCTGGCGATAGAAAAAGGTGAGCAACAATGTGCGGATGTGCGAGCCATCCACGTCCGCATCGGTCATGATGATGATTTTGTGGTAGCGGCATTTTTCGACGTTAAACTCTTCACGGCCAATGCCCGTGCCAATCGCCGTGATGAGTGTGCCAATTTCTGTGCTCGATAACATGCGATCAAAGCGCGCGCGCTCCACATTCAGAATTTTACCACGAAGCGGCAAAATGGCTTGAAATTTACGGTCACGGCCTTGCTTGGCCGAACCACCTGCCGAATCACCCTCTACAATGAAAATCTCAGATTTTTGTGGATCGCGTTCCTGACAATCGGCCAGTTTTCCGGGAAGATTCGCGACATCGAGCGCACCTTTGCGACGCGTCAGTTCGCGGGCTTTGCGTGCGGCCTCGCGAGCGGCTGCGGCTTCCACAATTTTACCGATCACAATTTTGGCTTCCGACGGATGTTCTTCAAACCACTGCTGCAATTTCTCGTAAGCATAGCCTTCAACCACGGTTCGCACTTCAGACGACACCAGCTTATCTTTGGTTTGTGATGAGAATTTTGGGTCAGGCACTTTCACCGACAACACGCAAGTGAGGCCTTCGCGTGCATCGTCTCCGGTGATGGCGACTTTTTCTTTTTTGGCGATGCCCGAATCGATGGCATATTGATTGATGCAACGGGTGAGTGCACCACGAAACCCTTGCAAATGTGTACCACCATCGCGCTGGCGAATGTTGTTAGTAAAACACAACATATTTTCGTGATAGGAATCGTTCCATTGCATCGCGATTTCCACGCCGATACCATCTTTTTCACCGGTCACAAAAATCGGCTGATGCACCGCATGTTTGCTGCGATCGAGATATTCAACATACGCTTTGGTGCCGCCATCATAGCAAAATTCAACCGATTGCGGTTCTGCTTCGCGCAGATCGGAGAGTTGAATCCGTACGCCGGAATTTAAAAATGCGAGTTCGCGGATGCGATGTTCCAGCGTAGCATAAATAAATTCGATGTTAGTGAAGGTTTTGTCCGACGGCATGAAGGTCACCTGCGTGCCACGCTTGCCGTTGGCGCTGCCGACTACTTCCAGCGATTTCACCGTATCGCCATGTTCAAAGCGCAAAAAATGTTCTTTATCATCGCGCCAGATCACGACTTCTAACCACTCAGAAAGCGCATTCACCACCGACACACCCACGCCGTGCAGACCGCCTGAAACCTTATAGGAATTTTGATCAAATTTTCCACCCGCATGAAGCTGCGTCATGATGACTTCTGCCGCTGAAACGCCTTCTTCATGATGGATATCGACGGGAATTCCGCGACCATTATCGCGCACCGTAACCGACCCATTCACGTTGATCGACACTTCAACTTTATCGCACCAGCCCGCGAGCGATTCATCGATTGCGTTATCGAGCACTTCATAGACCATGTGATGCAGGCCTGAGCCATCATCGGTATCGCCGATATACATGCCAGGGCGCTTGCGAACCGCTTCTAATCCTCGCAAAACCTTAATCGAATCCGCGCCATAATCGGCGGCGGTTGCGGGGATTTCTGGTTCCATTTTTGCTGCTGCTTCTGCCATGTGATTCATCGGTCTAAAAAGGGGTTCATAAACAATGGTTTTTTATAGACCTAAACCACCAGTTTGCCTAGCGTTTTTATAGATTTTTCGAGCGTTTTCCACAACCCCGTCATTGCGAGCAGGCGCTTGCGCCAAGCGAAGCAATCCACATTTGACAAACTCTGGATAGAATGAATTGCCGCGCTGCTTCGCAGCTCGCAATGACACACATCACACAACATGGCCACCTTGCACATTTACATGCGTGGCATACGCCCTTAATCCCTCAAAATCTGCCGTATCCGTCCCGGTGAGCCACGCCTGAACGCCCAGCTCCTGAATTTCGGCAAATAATTCACGCCGACGCACCGCATCCAGATGCGCCACCACCTCATCGAGCAATAAAATCGGCGCAGTGCCGGTATGTTCGCGTTTGCTTCGCGCATGCGCGAGCAAAATCGCCAGCAACAGGGCTTTTTGCTCGCCAGTAGAACAAAGCGCAGCTGGCATATTTTTTATGATGTGGAGCGCCTGTAACTCCGCACGGTGCACCCCGCGCGTAGCACGCCCTGCCCTAGCATCGATTGCGCGGCGCGACGCAAAGAGACTTTGCCAATGTTGTGCCTCGGATTCATTGTCTTCAAGCAGCGTGATATGCGCTTTGGGAAATCCTGTAGCCGATGTCTGCATGGTCGCATTTAATCGCGCAATCATCTGGTCGCGCGCATCAGCAATCAGCAGCGCGTTCGTGGCCATGGTGTGCTCCAATGTGTCGAGCCACGCCGCGTCATTGAGCTGATCTTTGAGTAACCGATTTCGCTCGCGCATCGCATGCTCATAGGCAGCCACATGCTGCGCGTGTGCAGGGTCAAAGCCATAGACCAGACGGTCGAGAAAGCGCCTGCGCTCTGATGCGCTCGCCAAAAATAATCCATCCATCTGCGGGGTTTGCCACAGCACGCTGATATAATGCGCGAGCGCACTTTGGGATTTGAGCTTTTCGCCGTCCGCACGCACCAAACGCTTATCGATCTTCGCGGCTGTGTCTAATCCCGTTCCCAGCTGAACAAAACCGTGAGGAGTTTCACATTGTGCTGAAACCACCCAGCCCATTTGGGGTTGCGCGTGATGCGTCATGGATTTGAGTGCGGCGTGGCGCATGCCCTTGCCCGGAGAAAAGAGCGAAATCGCTTCAAGTATATTGGTTTTTCCTGCACCATTTGGGCCTGTCAACACCACGCAGCGCCCTTCTGGCGAAAGCACGGTTTCAACGTGATTGCGAAAATGATGGAGGGCGAGGTGATGGATGGACATGAGGGAGGGGCTAGGTTCTAGGGGTTAGGGGCTAGTCGCTTTCGCGAGAAAGGCAAAGCCTGACGACGCGATCTCATCGATGAGACTGCTTCGTACTGCTTCGTCATACTCGCAGTCCTCGCAGAAGCGATCTCTTCTTACTAGTCCCTAGAGCCTAATTCCTATACGCGCATCGGCATGATGACATAGAGCGCGCCCACATCCGCAGGGTCGCGCACCAGTGCTGGCGACTGCGAATCGGCGAACACGAATTGTGCGGCTTCGCCTTCCACTTGCGCCATCATATCGAGCAAATAGCGCGAATTGAAACCAATCTCAACGGGGTCTGCCGCATATTTAACTTCCAGTTCTTCGCTGGCAGATCCTTGCTCGGCGGAAGTGACCGAAAGGGTTAGCTTTCCAGCTTTGAGCGAGAGTTTGATACCGCGTGATTTTTCCGATGAAATCACCGATACGCGGTCAACTGCCACCGCAAACAACTTGCCATCCACTTCCATGATTTTATCATTACCGCTGGGGATCACGCGGTCATAATCGGGGAAGGTTCCATCGATTAATTTAGAAATCAGCACCGCGCCACCGCACACAAATTTGATCTTGGTTTCTGAGAGTGAAATTTCAATCTGCTGAACACCGTCTTCGATGAGTTTAATCAATTCAGCAATGGTTTTGCGCGGCACAATCACGCCCGGCATGTTCTCAGCGCCTTGCGGCAGGCCAATCTGGATGCGCGCCAACCGGTGACCATCGGTTGCAACCGCGCGCAACACGCTGGCTCCCGCATCTTCGGTCGCGTGGAAATAAACACCATTGAGATAATAGCGAGTTTCTTCCGTGGAAATCGCAAAACGGGTTTTTTCAATCAGCGCCTTGCACTCATCGGCAGTGATGGTGAAACGATGTTTCATATCATCTTCGCTCATCGCGGGGAAATCATCGGCAGGAAGAGAGGAGAGTGAAAAGCGCGATTGCGCTGCTTTGACGGTCACTTTTTGGGCATCTTCCGACTTGCTCAGTTCAATCTGCGCGCCATCAGGCAATTTGCGCACAATCTCATACAGCATTTGCGCGGGCACGGTGATTGCGCCCTGAATTTCCACCGAGGCTGGAACCGATTCCATCACCGCAATGTCCATATCGGTCGCAGATAAACGCAAACTTCCTTTATCCGCTTCGATTTTCACGTTGGATAAAATAGGGATCGTGCCACGGCGCTCGACCACCGATTGCACATGCCCCAGGGCTTTGAGTAATACAGAGCGATCAATCACCAGTTTCATGGCGCTCTCCTGAATTATTTCTTTTAATTTTGCTGTGGCCATGGCTCGACTATAATGACTGATTTGCTGTGTGCAACCCAAAAAAACAGAGTTATTAACAGGCTAATGACGGCTTCATGTTTTTTGCCGTCATCCTGCAAATCGCAACCGCGATTGTGCAGGATATTAGGAGATTCTGCGCTCGAGCCATGCTCGCCGCAGAATGACATGCGATCTATGATTGCAGCATCCGCATCAGCAATTCCACATCTTCTGCAAATTCGGGATCTTTTTTGCTCAACTCATCGATCCGTTTCACCGCATGCATCACCGTGGTGTGGTCTTTGCCGCCAAATTTACGGCCAATTTCAGGCAGGCTTTTGGAGGTCAGTTTTTTGGATAGATACATCGCAATCTGGCGAGGGCGCGCAATCGCCACACTGCGGCGTGCCGAGTGCATATCCGCCACTTTAATGTTAAAATGCCCCGCCACTTTTTTCTGAATATCGTCAATGGTGATGCGGCGATCATTGGCACGCAGCAAATCATAGAGCACCGCTTGTGTACTATCGAGCGTGATGGAAGTGCCCACCAGCGTGGCATGCGCCACTACGCGGTTGAGCGCACCTTCAAGTTCGCGCACATTTGAGGTGATTTTATGCGCCAAAAATTCCAATACTTTTTCGGGCACCTGAATGCCTTGCATTTTCTCGATTTTCGATTGCAAAATACCAAGGCGAAGCTCGAAGCTGGTGGTGTGAATATCGGCAACCAATCCCCAACCCAAACGCGAGCGCACACGCTCTTCAATGCCATCAAGATCGGAAGGCGAGCGATCGCCCGAAATCACGAGCTGTTTATTTTGATCGACCAGCGCATTAAAGGTGTGGAAAAATTCTTCCTGCGTTGAATCTTTGCCGCTGATGAACTGCACATCATCGATCATCAACACATCCACCGAGCGAAATTGCTCTTTGAACGACACCGTATCTTTGTTACGCAGCGCGCGCACAAACTGATACATGAATTTCTCAGCCGATAAATAGAGCACCTTGCGCTTAGGCTGCGTGCGGCGAATATTCCATGCAATCGCATGCATCAGATGCGTTTTGCCAAGGCCTACACCACCGTATAAAAACAGCGGATTGCAGCCTTCAACCACGCTGGTAGATTCAGCCACGCGGCGGGCGGCGGCATGCGCCAACTCGTTTGGCTTGCCGACGATGAAATTATCGAACGTGTAGCGCGGATCGAGGGATGCACCCAGATGCCCTTCTGCATCAGAATAATGTTGGGTATCATTTTGTGGCTGCGCAAACGGCATTGCAGTTTCAGGCAAGCTTGAAATAATTTGCTCGCGGCTGGCGTGGCTCATCGGCGCTTCGGGGCGCACAAAAATATCGACCGCGTGAATGGAACGGTCTTCATTGCTCCAAAAACGCAAGATATTATCGATGTAATGTGCCAAAATCCACTCGCGCATGAAACGCGTGGGAACCGTAATCATTACTTGACCATTTTTAATATCGGCAAGCTTCAAAGGCGCCAACCAACTATTAAAAATCGCCTCGCCATAGGCGGCACGCAAACGCTCTCGCACATTCTCCCATCGCTGTTGCTGAAGGATTTTTTGTTCCTGTGCCGAAGGTTTAACTGTACGAATCATGTTACGCTTGCTCCCATGGTAAATCTGATGCTTTCCAACCATTCATTGTGCCACGTCTGCCGCGTGAATCGCGGTCTCCCTCGAAACCTTGTTCGATGTTGTAGCACTGCGCGTAACCATTCCCCGACATCGCCATCGCTGCTGCCAGCGAACGGCCTCCTGTTTTGCACAGGAAATATAAGGGTGTATCAAGGTCGGGGATTGCCTGAGACACCTGCTGCTCAAACGATGGATTTTGCTCCATCGTCGGATAGTCTTTCCACGATACGGTGATCGTTTTTTTGCCAATCGATGATAAATCGGCAACGCCACTGAAGGCCCATTCTGGGGCGCTTCGTACATCAATTAATTGCGCGCGTTTATCGGCTGCGAGCGCCTGCCAAGCTGCTTGTGCGGTCACGTTGACCACAGGCACTGCTGGTGATGTCGAACGCATAGCCGACATAAAAACACTCCCAATATGTTGACGATGCCACAGAACGCAGCAACGCATTCATCTCCCAGTCGGAAGATGCGTGATAGACCCATCCAATAGATAAAAAGCGCGAAAGCGGTTAAGCAGCGGTGCTTAAGGCTTTCACGCGGGCAGACAAACGACTCACTTTGCGTGAGGCGGTGCCCAACTTGATCACGCCCTTGGTCACGCCCCGCATAATTTCGGGTTGCGCGTCCTTGAACGCTTTTTGAGCATCTGTGTAGCTTCCAGATTCAATTGCTTTTTCCACACGCTTAATGAACGTGCGAATACGACTAACGCGCGCCCGATTGATCTCGGTACGAGACTCGGTTTGGCGAATTCTTTTTTCTGCCGACTTGTGATGTGCCATGTTGTTGCATCCGTTTTTGTAGTGGTTGTCTTTCGAGTCGCCAAACCTAGCCATGGATGCCTCATCAGTCAAGCCGTTTCATGCGCCGATTTGAATTATTTTTACTTGACGCAAAATGCTAGGATTAGCCTTGCTTTTTGCATTTTAGAACGCTGCGAAAACTCGGTGGATAAAGATGTGAAAATGACTTTTGATAAAAATATTTTTTTGCATCTGCTCGCATCCGTTGATAGAAGCCAATCTAACGATTAACATTCTGACAATTAACGCAAAAATAGCTTGCTCTTTGCGCCTGAACGGCTCGCTGAACGGGCGTATGACACGTGATGCAAGGCTCATCTTCGCGATCATACACCGCAAATGAATGCTGAAAATAGCCAGCATCTCCGCTACTTTGCACATAATCACGCAGCGTCGATCCGCCGGATAAAATTGCCTCTTTTAACACCTGTTGAATGGATGTACGAAGTGCTTTTGATTGCTTAAGAGTCACCGCATCGGCTGGCATAAAGGGACTTAACCGCGCACGAAACAACGCTTCAGATGCATAGATGTTGCCGATTCCTACCACCAGTTTTTGATCCATAATCGCGACTTTCAACGCGATATGTCGCTTGGAAAGTGCGGCTTTGAGATAGCTCACCGAAAAATCATCGCTCAACGGTTCAGGACCCAAATGGGCTAAAAGCGGATGTTCAGCCAACGAATCTTCATCCGCCAATGTCATCAGCCCAAAGCGCCGTGGATCGTGGTAAACAAGGCGTTTTCCATCATCCATATCCCACCAGATATGATCATGAATATGCACCTGATGCGAGGCTTTGGGCATGATCCGCAACGTGCCCGACATGCCTAAATGAATCAGCACCACCTGCGCACTATCCAGATGCACCAAAATATATTTGGCACGGCGCGAGATGTTGGTAATCCTTGTTTTCTCGATTGATTCATCAAATCGTGGCGGAAACGCAATCCGCAAATTAGCGCGGCGCTGCGTCACGCTGCTAATCACGCGCCCTGTCACCTGCTCGCGCAATCCTTGCACCACCGTTTCCACTTCGGGTAATTCTGGCATAACGACTCCTTAACATGACCGCTTCTGCGAGCATCGCAAAGCAGTCTCGTGCACATAAGAAAGAGATCGCTTCGCTTGGCTCGCGAAAGAGAATCACTTTACTCTCTTTCCACCTATCTATATGGTGCGACACGATGATACCACAAGAAACTACACATTTTGGATTTCAAACCACCACCACGCAGGAAAAAACCCAGCGTGTCAAAGGGGTTTTTGATTCGGTTGCCAGCCGCTACGATCTGATGAATGACGTGATGAGTGGCGGCATGCACCGGCTGTGGAAGCGCCATTTTGTGGCCAGCCTGCCGCTGCATAACGCCAAGCGCGTGCTCGATTTAGCGGGAGGAACCGGCGATATATCGTTTAGCATGGCCAAGCGCACCAACGCGCAAATCACCGTATGCGATATCAACGCTGCAATGTTAGAGGTGGGAAAAGCTCGCCCAGAAGCCAAAAAAACCACACTGGAATGGGTGTGTGCCAGCGCCGAATCACTCCCCTACCCTGATCATTATTTTGATGTCTGCACCATGTCGTTTGGGATTCGCAACGTCACCAACATCCCCGCCGCGTTATTGGAAATTTATCGCGTGCTCAAACCCGCAGGCCTCTTTGCGTGTCTGGAATTCAGCCATGTTTCCAACCCGCTGCTCAAACCGATCTATGAGCGTTATTCATTCGATTTAATCCCAACATTCGGCAAGCTCGTCGGCGGTGACCGGGATGCTTATCAATATCTGGTCGAATCCATTCGCAAATTTCCAAACCAATCCGCATTCGCTAAAATGATAGAAGACGCTGGATTCAAAAATGTGCAACACCGCAACCTGAGTGGCGGTATTGTTGCGATTCATACGGGGTGGAAGGCCTAGATGTTTTCTTCCGCAAAATACACGCTTGGGCTGTTTCGCATCGCACTCACGCTCGCACAACATGATGCGTTGTTCAGCTTGGAAGCCGCCAATTTCGCGCCCATTGTAACGCGCATTAGTCGCTTATTTCGCAAGCGCCGCTATAAACATCTGCGTGATGGACAGCGGCTGGCGATGGCGCTTGAATCGCTAGGCCCCACCTTCATTAAACTCGGCCAAGCACTTTCAGTTCGGCCCGATTTGGTGGGCGAAGAGGTATCGAATGATCTGGCGAATCTGCGCGATCAGATTCCGCCGTTTGATTCCCACATTGCCAAGGCTATGATTGAAGAACAATTTGGAAAATCCATCGACGAACTATTTACCTCGTTCGAAGAAAAACCGATTGCCGCAGCCTCCATCGCGCAGGTGCATTTTGCGATGACGCCCGATGGCCGCGAAATGGCGGTGAAAATTTTGCGCCCCGATATTCACAAAGCATTCGCGCGCGATATGGATTTATTTTTCTGGATGGCAACCCAAGCCGAGCGCCGCTTGCCGCGCTATCGCCGCTTAAAATTTGTCGAAACCATCGAAACTTTTGCGCGTACCATTCAGTTTGAACTCGATTTACGTTACGAGTCCGCCGCCGCCGATGAACTTCGCAAGAATATGCAACATGATGTGGGGCTTTATGTCCCATTTATTGACTGGAACCGCACTTCGGAACGTGTAATGACCATCGAGCGCATCAAAGGGATTCCGCTTG
>JAKFUW010000075.1 GCA_021732545.1 Alphaproteobacteria bacterium
TTGGTGGTGGCAATCAGTTCTGCACCATCGCTGTAATCGGCAGCGTCCATATATTCGCTGTAGGCACCATCGAGCACTAGGATAATATCATCGCGCAGGCCTTTGCGTAGGCGATGAATTTCGCTGCTGGCGATGTAACTGCCAGTGGGGTTATTGGGGTTGGCGACAAACACGATGCGCGTATTTGGTGTTACCGCAACGAGCAGCGCATCCACATCGGTGGTGAGGTTTTTTTCGGGCGCAGTAACAGGCGTAGCACCTGATTGCTGCGTGTAAATGCGATACATTAAAAACGCATGTTCGGGAAACAAGACTTCATCGCCCACGCCCGCATAGGCATGGATGATCATACGGATGATGTCATCGGATCCTGCGCCGCAGATAAGTTGATCGGTTGCAAAACCCGTATGTGCATGAATCGCGTCGCGCAACGATGCGCAGCCATCTTCGGGGTAGCGAAACAGCGTGCTTGCAGTAGCGTTATAGGCGGCCAGCGCATGCGGACTGCATCCGAATGGATTTTCGTTGGAGGATAATTTGATGACGGGCGCTGCGGATGCGCCTTTGGATTTTCCACCGACATAAGGCGAAATCGCATCGAGGTAGGGTTTAGGTTTGGGAGTAGTCATTACGGTTATTTCTGGCTATCAATAATCACTCGCGCATGGGCACCCAACCAGAAAATATCAATATCGGGCAGGGCGGCGCGCAGTTTGGTGATATCGGCGTGGCCGGTATCGTAGAAGCCTTCGATCTGCACCAGCAAGCGGCGGATGGGCGGCTGCGCCAGCGAGTTGATGAATGACGCATTGAGCTTGCATTGCTTGAACACGGTTTGCAGCTTGGAGGTGCTGACAGTTTCGTTCAGCGTGATGCTGAAATAGGACACATCGTCGCCACTGGGTTCAGGCATGATGCAGCCCAACGCCAAGGCACCAACCATGCTTTTTGCTTGATGGGCGGTGACGACTGCTGGAATATGCGCGAAAATTTTCGGCGATTTTTCGTGATTGGGTGACAACATCGCCCACCAGTGGCGGTCGGCATCGGGGGTGGGCAACACGCCGATATTGACTTTACCGTCGGTGACGTCCGATATCACATTGCCAGGCGTGCTGGCGGTTGCGATGGGAACGAAGGTTCCGAAATATTCGCGAGCGAGCCAATATAAATGTTGGGTATCGGGCTGCGCACTCACGCTGATGCTCATGGGCGATTCAAAATGGATGGACGCCGCGATCATCGTGCGCCAGATGTGGGCGGCGGCGGCGGGCAAAAAATCCGAACCTGCAAAGGCATCATAGACGCGCTTGACCATAGCACCCTCGCGCCCTGAGCGCACAAGCAAGCCAGTGTGGCCTTCGCTGCGTTTTAAGCGCCCGACATCGGCGACAATGGCGATGCGTTGTTTGATGAGCGCGATGATCTGATCGTCGAGCGTGTCAATGGCATCGCGGTAATCGGTAAGGGATTGTTTGGCGGGTTGATTCATGCAGACTTCATGGCAGGTGATGGGTGATTTTGCAACCGAAAGATGCAGATGAGGGGTGAGCGGCGAGGGGCGAGGGGCGAGAACCCTCTCCCTATGGGAGAGGGCAGGGTGAGGGTAGCTACTTGAGAGTTTTTACTTTTGTGTTAACCCCTACCTCGATCCTCCCCCAGAGGGGGAGGAAGAAGAAACAACGTTGACATTCACCCCATGCCCGCACAAAACTAATCGCCTATGCACATCAGCCCAACTATCAGCGCCGCATTTGGCCCCAGCTACCGAAATGTGCAGGTGGGGCAAGTGGCGTGGCTGACTCCTCGCACCCCGCTGATGCTCGAATGCGGGCAGAGTGTGGCTCGTGTGCCACTGGCCTTTCAGATTTATGGGCAGATGAATGCCGATAAATCGAATGTGATTTTGGTATGCCACGGCCTGACGGGCGATCAATATGCCGCGAGCGTTCATCCCGTCACAGGCCGAGCAGGCTGGTGGAGCGAACTGATTGGCGAGGGCTTGCCCATCGACACCAATCGCTACTGCGTGATTGCAACCAATGTGCTGGGCGGATGCATGGGTTCATGGGGGCCCAAAAGCATCGATGAGGCAACAGGCAAACCTTACGGCATCCATTTTCCGGTGGTGACGATTGCCGATATGGTGAATGCGCAAGTGGCACTTGTGGATGCGCTGGGGATTGAAAAATTATTCGCGGTGGTGGGCGGATCGATGGGTGGGATGCAAGCGCTGCAATGGGCGGTTGCGCACCCCGCCCGTGTGTGCGCGGTGATGCCGATTGCAACCAGTTCGCGCCATAGCGCACAAAATATTGCGTTTCACGAGATTGGCAGGCAGGCCGTGATGGCCGATCCTGATTGGTGTGGCGGCGATTATGCTACGCACCAAAAATTTCCAAGTAAAGGGCTGGCTGTGGCGCGGATGACCGCGCATGTCACTTACGTGTCGCAAGCGAGCTTGGCAGAAAAGTTCGGGCGCGGGCTGCAAAATCGTGATGCGGTAGGCTTCGGATTCGATGCCGATTTTCAGGTGGAAAGTTATTTGCGTCATCAGGGCAAACATTTTGTGGAGCGCTTTGATCCCAATTCCTATTTATACATTACGCGTGCGATGGATTATTTTGATCTGGCGCACAGTGCAGGCGGGGTGCTGGCACAGCTATTCGCCAAAAGTCCGGTACGCTTTTGCGTGATTTCATTCTCCAGCGATTGGTGTTTCCCGACTGCAGAGAGCAAAGTGTTGGTGCAAGCGATGAATTCAGCAGGCGCCAATGTGAGCTTTGCGCAAGTGATCACCGACAAAGGCCATGACGCGTTTTTGCTCGATGTGCCGGAATTTAAATCGCTGGTGCATGGCTTTTTGGAAGGCTGCGCGAAGGTTAAGGGGGTTTAGGTTGCGGGTTTCGGGATTTAAAACTAAAAGCTTATGTCATGCCGAACTTGTTTCGGCATCTTTTCGAAATGATCCTGAAACAAGTTCAGGATGACGCCAACTTATAACTCATGATTCTTGCCAATGAACACACTCCGACCCGATCTTCAAACCATTGCTGACCTCATCGCGCCGCAAGCCCGAGTGCTGGATATTGGCTGCGGTGATGGCGCGTTGCTGGCATGGCTGGCAGCCAACAAACAGGTGGATGGGCGCGGTATTGAAATTGATATGAGCGCCGTGCATGCAGCGTTGGCGCTGGGGTTAAGCGTGGTGCAAGGCGATGTGAACCATGATCTTGTGCATTACCCAGACGCGTGCGTGGATGTGGTGGTGCTATCGCAGGCGCTGCAGATGTTGCACGCGCCCAAAGACGTATTGCAGCAATTGTTGCGAATCGGCAAATGCGCGATTGTGTCGGTGCCGAATTTTGGCCATTGGAAAAGCCGTGCTGCGTTGCTGCTGGGCGGCAAAATGCCCGTGACCAAGCAATTAAGTTATAGCTGGTATGATACGCCCAACATCCATTTTTGTACCATCCGCGATTTTGAACAATTGTGCGAGCAGATGAATATCCGCATTACGCATCAGCAGATGGTGGATGTGGATGGCGTGCCCACGCGCGTATCCGGCAAAAGCTGGCGCGCCAATGTGTTTGGCGCACAAGGGATTTTTGTGTTGGAGAGTCGGTGATTGACGATTGCTAATCCCACTTCCACTCCCCCCTTGAGGGGGAGTCAAAAGGCGCTAAGCCTTTTGGTGGGGGGTAAAAAATACCAGCCTCTTATCCCCCCACGAAACTCGCTTCGTTACACGTGCGAGTTCCCGCTCCCCCTCAAGGGGGGAGCAAAGAAAGAGAAAAACTTTACGCCGCAAAGCTGGCGCGCAAATGTGTTTGGCGCACAAGGGATTTTTGTGTTGGAGCGCGTTGTTTAGTCGTCAGTCGTCAGTCGTCAGTCGTCAGTCGCCAGTTTTCAGAAAATACTGATAGCTGAAGACTGACAACTGATAACTAATTTAAGCCACAAAGGCCGACAGCGTATAAGACAATGTGATGAAATCGTCAGCAGTGGTCGGGGTGCCGTTACCGCTCACCACGCTGCTGGCGAGCGTCACATTATACAACCCTTCAACGATGAAACCATCATTGTTGGAGTTGGGCAACAGTGCATCGCCATCGCGCTCACCAAAGGGGCGGATGAAGGTTTTGCCATCCACGCGGGAGACAGCGCTTGCCACGCTCGACATAATCTGAACGTCATTAATGCGAGCGGTGAAATTGAGCGCACCATCGATGCCCAGCTGATAATCCGCGATGTAGGCGGTGTTGGCTGGCGTTGTTGTCTGGCCTTGTGATGTGATGAAAGGATTTGAATCTTTTTCATGGATAAACCAGAAGACATCTGCGCCGCCATCACCAAAGATAGTATCTGCGCCATCATCGGTGTAGAAAATATCGGCATCGTTGCCGCCTTCCATGCGGTCGCTGCCACGATTACCATGCAGCGTATCGCTCGCACCACCGCCCACTAGCGTATCATTGCCTGAACCGCCTTCGATAAAGTCGGATTCTTCTTCGCCGCTGATCACATCGTTGCCGCCATCGCCTTTGAGCGTGTCGTTGTTCGCGCCACCAAAAATGGTGTCGTTGCCATTGCCGCCTTCTACCGAATCCACGCCCCATTGCGCGAGGATAAAGTCGGCTCCATCGCCGCCTAGAAGGGTATCGTTTTCGGAACCGCCAAAGAGCTGATCATCGCCTGCACCGCCGCTAATGCTATCGGCTTCCCAGTCGCCAGTTATGGTGTCATTGCCATTGCCACCGAACAAGGTATCAGCGCCGCTCCAACCATAGATTAGATCGTTATCGTCGCCACCATCCACTGAATCATTACCATTGTCGGCGAAGATAATATCGGCACCTGCGCCTGCGATCACCGTGTCGTTGCCATCTTCGGCAAACAGCATATCGTTTCCATTGCCGCCATCGAGCATGTCGGCTCCATTGCCGCCATACATAATATCATTGCCTTCGCCACCGCTGAGTGTATCGGTACCATCTTCGGCGTGCATAAAGTCGTCGCCGTCACCACCAGTAACAGAATCATTGCCGCTTGCTGCTTCTAAACGATCCGATCCGATGCCGCCCAACAGCGTATCGTTGCCCGCGCTGCCATAAATCGAGTCGTTGCCATCATTGCCTTCGAGCGAATCATCGCCATCGTCGCCGCCCAAAATATCGTTGCCTAAGCCGCCTAGCAGGTGGTCATTGCCTAGCCAGCCCCAGAGCAGATCGTCGCCATCGCGGCCTTCGAGGATGTCATTGCCCGCATTGCCCCACAGCGTATCGTTGCCGCCTTCCCCTGCGATGATATCATCTTGATCGGTGCCGGCCAGTGCATCGGCGAATTGCGTGCCAAGAATGGATACCATGGGGAATCTCCTTTATGTGATGACAGGTTAGGAGGTTTTTATAGAACCGCAGGTGTAAGAAAGCAATGCGACAGTTAACGCCTGTTAACTATTTTGAAGTAACGGTTAATTATTTTGTTAATCATTAATTATTTTACGGGACAAAACCCATTTGATATGTTAATTTTTGATGCATGCATCACGACATTGTTTCACTCCCCGACCGTCAACTTTTTGCCCATGTGGGAGCGCGGTTGACCGAGCTTCGCTCGCAAGCAGGGTTTTCGATGATGCAGGCCGCTGAAAAAAGTGGCATCAAAACCGAGATGATCGAGCGCTATGAAGCGGGGTTGGGCGAGATTCATGCGGCGCATGTGTACCGGTTGGCTTCGTGCTATCAGGTGTCGCCCGCCGATGTGTTTGCGGGGCTGCCCGGCGCACAGGGCAAGCCGATCTCGAATGAGGATGTGGTGCATCTGGTGAGTAAGTTTTTGACCATCGACGCACCCGATAGAGGCGAGCGCTTTGGCCAGTTTGTGCAAGCGATCAGGCGGGGGCAGGATGATGATCGATAGCTGAGATTTTTAATTCTGTCACCCCGTCTTTATGACGGGGTCTGGTTAGATCAACTCATAAAGAGCCAGACCCCGTTACAAGCACGAGGTGACCGCTAACGAGTGATGCAACAGAGTACTCAATCACTCACTTACCCGCCACCCTTGCCTTAATCCCTTGCCGAAACCTTTCAATCGCAAGCTTCATGGTTTCGGATAATTTGGGGCGCGGTTCGGCAGTGTTTGCGCCTTCGGGCTTGGGAGGCTCAAAGGTTTCGCTTAAATCAGTGGGAAGCTCAGATGCGCCGACTGCATTGCGCAAGGTGAGTTGCACATGTGCGGGATCATGAAATTTTGTGATTTCAATCTTTGGTAGGATCTGATCCACATAGGCGTAGGAGCGAGTGTTGAGCGACAACAGATGGCCATCCATCTGGAGTCCACCGCTATGAGGCAGCATAGCAGCGGCTTGTGAACTATAGATTTCATATGTTTTTGTCTGATCTTCGGGATTCGTTCTCTCAATGCTCAGCGGTGTATCCGACCAGACCATCAATCCATGATCGCCAATGGGAATTAAAAGCGGTAGTTTGGCATTGGGCGTTGTAAATTGCTCATAATCAGCGCGTGCAGCAGCGGTAATATCATTTTTGGATATTTCATAGATTGAGCTGAAATCGCCACAAGGGTGGGTGTCATCAAGCCTGCAAACAGGGTTGATATGCAGTGCATAGGCCTGAGCAAGAGCGGCTTTGATCTCATGATCGGGCAGGCCTTTAGTAGCCAGTGTTTCAGCAATCACATTGCGGATTTCGCGCACTAGAATGGAACCGTAACTGAAAGTCATCATATTCAATTGACGCATCGCGGTTTTTGCTTGAGCCAGCGTGATGGGGTGGCTGGATTCATCCAGTCCGATGGAAGGTAAAATGACTCGGTGTGTAAACTCACGCGCCATGGGTGAAATATAACCGTTAGGATCTGCGTTGGAAGCGGGCACTTCAGACGCATAATGAATGCGATTGCGATCAGGGATGCTTACCGCATACACTTGCACATCCTTGCCCTTGACTGGAACAGGAGTCATTGTGGTAGCTTTTTGCGTTTCTTTATCAGATGTGCCTTCACCTTGGATTAACCGCTCAACTTCGCTGATGAGTCCGTTGGTGCGTCCGGCTGTGTGCATGCCCACGATACCATTAAAGGCGATGATGCAATGTTTATTGGGATCAATTCTATTTACCTCTTCTAGTTCGGTGGTATTGGGGCCATTGGCGTGTTGAATGACCACGCGCTTCCATAATTTTATCTGCGTAGAGGCCGCAGGAGGTTCATGCGTGGCAAGGCTGAAATAAGCTGAAGTGGCGCGCATAAAATCTGCAAGATATCGGTTGCGATCATGAGAATTGACGCGCGCTTTTACATCCTCGCCGTGGGTGAATGGCGTGGTTTCGTAGCGCAAGTGGGAAATTTCGAGCTTTTTGGCCAGTTGCTGCGCCAGATTTTCTGGTATATCGGCAAATGCTTCCACATCAATTGGATGTTCGCTTTCGCGGCTCAAATAATTGTTAAGCTGCATGAAGTAATGGCGTGTTAAGTCATCCATGGGCTTGCGCGCACAGGGCGGCTCGGGGGTTGCGATGCATTGGATAACACGCTCACGCACAAAAGCGGCGAAAGTCTCGCATGGTTTAGATGCTAAAGAGATCGTCATCGGTTTTTTTAGTCTCACTTTCAACTATCTTGGAACAAACACGTCACCATATCAACCCGAGATTGTTTTTCCAGTGAAGATTGTGCGAAGATTGGCATTTTTATTAACTATTTTATTAACATAATGATTAAAAAATGATACGATTTTTAATGATTTTACATTTATCATTCTATGAATCTTGTTGCGATTTAAGGGAAATATAACCCAATGCCACGGCATATTTGGCTAACGCTGTGGATGTTAAGTTTGGTGCTTATTGTGATTGCGTATGTCGCCATGTATCGTGCGGCGGTGGAGAGAGTGCGCAACACCAGTAACAGCTGTCTTTCGGAATTGGATGCTTCCCTTAATGGCTTGCTGAAATTTACGAATCAGGCATCGATGAACATTATCCCAGATCTCCAAGCCAGTAACGGTGACGTTGCTCGCAGTCGTGCAATATTGCTTAATTTGATCTATCAAAATAACAATGAACTGGTGCGGTTTGCGTGGCTGGATTCGTCTGATAGATTACGAGCCAATTCATTAACAGGTGTGGTAAAAAATGCAGTCAATTTATCACAGCGTGAGTATGTAAAACAAGCTCGGCTAAACCCGATGCAGTTTTATATCTCGCATCAAATCAAACATATTTTTCGATCGTATCCTATTATGGCGGTGTCGATTGGCGTTCTGGATCGCAAGGAATCATACCTTGGGACGCTAATTGCCGTCATGAATATGGAATCCTTGATCGAGCACATTCGCCGCACCATGAAATTTTGCCCGAGCCTTTATCGCGTGAGAACACCGCATGATGAAGCGGTGACATCGAATGTGGATGAGACACGATTATCACAAAGCGATGACGTGCTGCGTTTTGGAAAAGCGGGCGAACACTTTATCATTTCAGGCGTGGTTGACCCAAAGGAAATAACGGCATTGCGATCTGTTATGGTGGCAAGAGCCGCGGTGATGATGGTGATTATCAGCGGTGTTATTGGCTTGATTTATTGGCTGGTGCAGCGGCGGTTTATCCGGCCGATGGAGGTTGCGCTCCACTCGATTGATGCGTTGGTCAATGGGCAACCCGGTGCGCCACCCTCGCGCTTGAATAGCAGGCTGGAGGCCATGCAGCGGTTGGTGGGAATGTTCGAATCCATGCAATCTCAGATGGATGAATCACGCCAGCAACTGGGTTTGGCCAAGCAGCATATTGCGCTCACCAAACAACAGCAGGCCGAATTTTTCCAAGCCACCAGCACCGAATTATCGCGCGCTTATGATACGATTGCGGCCTATAGCGATTATCTGGAAGATCAGATTTTGCTGCAATCACTCAAGCCCGATGCGCGCTATGATTTTGATGATGTGACTGAGATGGGCATCGCGCTGCGCCAGCTATCAGACGACTATGTGCGGTTGTGTCACATAACCCCGCCCGCAGAGCAAAATCATCAGGCGAGGCTCACGGATGATCGCCGCATGAGCGTATCGGTTTCGCAATCGGTGGCGAACATGCTGGCAGGTTATGCGGTGATGATTGAGCGGCGCAATCTGCATGTCGCCACGGCGCTGGATGATGTTGCGCTCACCGCCAGTGACGTGTGGAGTGTGGCGGCGCTGCAAAGCTTGTTGCTATTATTGATCCAGCATGCACGCGACGAAGCGCACATCGAAATCACCACGGATGAAAACCACCATGTGATCATCCTTTTATCCGTTTTTCGCCAATCGATGTTACCCGTTTCGGCTCAGGATTTTAGCGATTTTATGCCGAGCATGCAGCGCGATGTGAGCGGCGCGATTGAAGCCTATTTACACCGTCACGCGTTTGTGATGATCGCGCAGAGTTACCTTGCGATTGCAGGCAAATCGCTTACCGTGCAGGTGGATGAGAAGGGCGCGGTGAGGCTGGTGATTGAAACAGAAAATGTCACCCCGTCGCAGCGTAGCGGATGACGGGGTCTGGAGAGGGTTTTACATAAAGCACCAGACCCCGTGACAAGCACGGGGTGACAGCTTTAGATTTACTAACTCACCCGGTCCACCACCATCTTATGCTGCGTGTAATCGCGCATGGTATAGGGCAAGCCGCCGACGCCAAGGCCCGATGCGCCGCGCCCGCCAAAGGGCATCCAATCGAGCCGGAATGCGCTGTGGTCGTTGATCATGATGGCTGAGGCATTCAGGCGCTCGCACGCATAGCGGATGTCGTCATGTTGCCGCCCCCAGACGCTGGCGGAAAACGCATAGCGCGAGGCGTTGGCGCGCTTGATGGCGTCATACAGATAATCGTAGCCATAAACACACATAAC
>JAKFUW010000147.1 GCA_021732545.1 Alphaproteobacteria bacterium
TGGCAGCCGAGGGCACCAGCCCCACCACGCCACCTAGCAACGCGCCACCAATCAATCGTGGTGCCGCCGATATTTCATCGCCCGATACCGCGCGGTAAATATTGGATACAATCGGGATGTGTTGCAACGGATTAATCATATCAACAAAGTCACTGCCGCTGATACCATCTTTACCCCATTGCTTGGAGAGATCATCATCGCCCAAGGTGGCTTTCTGAATGGCTTTGCGATGAAAATTGCTGTTGACCATCTCCGGTTCGGGGCGGATGGTGATGCTGGTCGGTGGGTTTTGGGTATAATCAATGGACATGGTTAGCTCCTGCTAAAATTAATTAAGCAAGAGTTGCGCCAGTCAAGTCATGATTTGATTAGTGTATGAAAAACAATGAATTATCAGCGATGTTGTACCGCTTCAACCAGCGCTTGGGCAATGGTCAGAGCCTTTTCTGCCCGCTTTTGAGCTAATTCGTCACCACCTGCTTGCACCGCTTGCTGCGCCGCGTCCAATTCTGCAGCAGCAGTTGCAGCATCCATCTCGCTCATATCGCGCAGATGCTCAGCCAATACCACGCAGCCTTCTGGGTTCACTTCGGCATAGCCTGCTGGCACAAAAAATCGTTTGATGCTCTCTGCCGATTCATACACCGTGACCACGCCCGGGCGGATCATCGACATAAAGGGCGCGTGCCCTGGCAATACCCCAAAATCACCCATTTCACCTGGCACTTCTACCATTTCCACTTGCGCGGAATAGGCAAGGCGCTCAGGCGTAACGAGTTCGAATTGTAAAGAGTCACTCATACATACTTCTTCTGCTAGTTTAGTTTTTAACGATCTCTCGATTGATAGCTTTGTTCTAACCGCTTTGCCTTTAACATGACAAGAGAATTGTCCGTTACTAGATTCTGTATGTTCTCAACATTGTTATCAGCCAGAATTCGCATGTCATGCTGGAGATAGCGAGAGGAATCATAACGCGCCCGAACACACCACTCCTTGCCCTCATTGTAGATTTCATAATCATCCAGATAAGCAAGTGCACGATCTTTTAGCGCCTCTTCACTTTGATCTGGGTTCTGTCGTTTTAGTGTGTCGGTAACGTGTCGCAGAAATGTTTCGGGCTTCATATGATAATTAAGCATGCAATTCACATTTCTCGCTTCCTGCTTAGAAGCACAATGAAACCATACACAAAGTATGTCATCACTTGATTCACCTTGATTCCGCGAACTAGGAGGCAAATACACATCCCCATTTTCATCACGCACCACAAAGTCGTCAAACAGACCAAGTAATGGATTTTCTTGATCTTGATTGTGGCCTCTTAAAACATCTCTCCGCATCTGCTCTATTTCAAGGAACGAAACATCCGAACCTTCAGGTAACATTCCTTTCTTGAGCGCCTCCAAGCTATCAACAATATCCGATTTGGATTCATCTGAGAGCACGAAGCCAGTCAAAGGTCCATTATACGCTTCGACAACAACCTGCTTGACCATAACTAAATCATGCCGCTTCCGCTGCAAGGCGTTGTGCTTTTTCGATGGCCTCGTTGATATCGCCCACCATATAAAAGGCTGATTCGGGCATATCATCATATTTGCCTTCCACAATGCCTTTAAAGCCTGCGATGGTATCTTTGAGCGCCACCAGCTTGCCGGGCGCTCCGGTAAAGATTTCCGCTACATGGAATGGCTGCGACAAGAAGCGCTGAATTTTACGTGCGCGTGCCACGGTAAGTTTATCTTCTTCCGACAATTCATCCATCCCCAAAATCGCAATAATATCTTGCAGCGATTTATAGGTTTGCAGAATTTTTTGCACATCACGCGCCACCTGATAATGCTCATCACCCACCACGCGAGGATCCAGAATCCGCGACGCCGAATCAAGCGGATCTACCGCAGGGTAAATACCAAGCTCGGCCAATCCGCGCGATAATACCGTGGTCGCATCCAAGTGGGCAAAAGTTGTGGCAGGTGCAGGGTCAGTCAAATCATCCGCCGGTACATAGACCGCCTGAATCGAGGTGATCGATCCTTTTTTGGTTGAGGTAATGCGCTCTTGCAGCGCGCCCATATCGGTTGCCAGCGTTGGCTGATAGCCCACCGCTGAAGGAATACGCCCCAGCAGCGCCGATACTTCGGCGCCCGCTTGGGTAAAGCGGAATACGTTATCCATGAAGAACAAAACATCTTGGCCTTCTTGATCGCGGAAATCTTCCGCAATGGTGAGTCCTGTCAGCGCCACACGCGCACGCGCTCCGGGAGGCTCATTCATCTGGCCATACACCAACGCCACTTTTGACTTGGTCAAATCATCAGTATTGATCACGCCCGATTCCATCATCTCGTGATACAAATCATTTCCTTCGCGGGTACGTTCACCCACGCCCGCAAATACCGAATAGCCACCATGTGCTTTTGCGATGTTGTTGATCAATTCCATAATCAATACGGTTTTGCCAACGCCCGCTCCACCAAATAATCCTACCTTGCCGCCTTTGGCATAAGGAGCCAGCAAATCCACCACCTTAATACCCGTTACCAGAATCTGATCTTCGGTTGATTGATCGATAAATTCAGGCGCAGGCTGGTGAATGGCACGCGTTTTTTTCGCGTTCACAGGGCCTTTTTCATCAATCGGGTTACCCACCACATCCAAGATGCGCCCCAATGTCTCAACGCCCACAGGGGTGGAAATCGGCGCACCCGTATCGGTGACTTTCTGGCCGCGCATCAGGCCATCGGTTGAGTCCATCGCAATGGTGCGCACGGTGTTTTCACCCAAATGCTGCGCCACTTCCAGAATCAGTTTTTTGCCATTATTGTCCAGTTCCAGCGCGTTTAAAATCGCGGGCAGATTACCATCCGGAAATTTCACATCGATCACCGCTGAGATGATCTGGGTGATGATGCCGGTTGCATTGGTTTTTTGAGTTGCTGCTTGCATTTACATTCTCCTGATTATTGAAGACACGAAGTCAGGAAGGCACGAAGGTTATGTCGTGTCTTCGTCATTTCATGACTTCGTGCATTCGTGTTCGTCATACCGCTTCCGCGCCGCTGATAATTTCAATAAGTTCCTTGGTGATTGCCGCTTGTCTAGAGCGGTTATATTGCAAGGTCAATTTTTTAATCATATCGCCGGCGTTGCGGGTGGCGTTATCCATCGCCGCCATACGCGCGCCTTGTTCGGATGCTGAATTTTCCAGCAGCGCTTTAAAAATCTGCATCGCTAAATTGCGCGGCAACACATCGGTCAAAATGGTTTCCTCATCGGGTTCATATTCATATTGTGCGGTGGCTTGCGGTGCTGCGTCACCCAATTCAGGCATGCTCAGCGGAATGAGTTGCTGCCAGGTCACTTTTTGCGAAATCACCGATACAAAATGGTTATAGACCACCGTGCACACATCATAGCCATCCGATTCATAAAGCGAGAGTACTTGCTGCGCAATGCGCTCGGCCACTTCATATTTCACGGTTTTTTTGGCGATGTCCGACATTTTACCGACGATGACCGAGCCAAATTCGCCTTTGAGCACATCATAGCCTTTACGACCGACGCAAAACAATCCCACTTCTTTGCCTTGCGCTTGCAGTTCGCGTACCTTCAAGCGTGTGGCACGAATGATCGAGCCATTGAACCCGCCACACAATCCGCGATCAGCAGTTGCCACAATCACTAAATGCTTATGATTCTTACCCGTTCCCGTCATCAGCAAGGGCGCATCATCCGAACCCGCCACACTCGCCGACAAAGACCGCACCATGACCTCCATGCGGGTGGCATAAGGCCGCGCTGATTCTGCCGCATCGCGCGCACGGCGCAGCTTGGATGCCGCGACCATCTTCATGGCTTTGGTGATCTTTTGCGTGTTTTTCACGCTGCCGATTCGGTTTTTAAGGTCTTTTAAGCTAGGCATTAGAGAGGTAATTCCTGACGTTGATGGGTTTGTTGATTTTCAATCACGATCGTAGCCATATCACCGCGCAACTGCTCGTTAGCGTTTAACAATTCGATACCATAAATGGCACCATCACTGGTCAGATCGATGTTAACATCTCCGGTTATTTGTAATGTTCTGGCCACTTGCATTTGCTTTTCACAAAAGCGAATATAGCCAACATTATGCTGCGGATCATAAGTAATATGCATGGCCTGCGCCCCCTGCCATTAATTTCACTACATCTAAAGTAGGCAAATTCTTGTCCTGTCTATATGTATTTAATGTTGTTGCAATTTCCTCTGCCGATTTAAACAAAAAAAGCTCTCTTCCTACTTGAGGATGACCCGAAACCGGCACGGTGGATTCTACATTGTGAGTATGAAGAAATCTTCTGAAATTCGCTTCTGATGCCTTGCCAGATTCAGTCATTTCATCTCCCCACTGCTTGTCTCCCTCAGTAACAAGGCCATCGCCTGAAGCAACATCCATGGCCCAAAAACTCAACCCATATTTTCCGCCGCGCTGCTTTTCAATTCGCACAGTAAAATCGTCCGGCGTATTCTCTCCACATGCAGTTTTTGCAAGAGTCTGTTCTATGGCCAACGACAACGCATCATACTCCCTTTTTTCTTTTGTCCAAAAACCCTGAGCCATAACAATTATTTCATCAACTGCTTAACCGATTTAATCGCGGCCAGAAGTTTGATTTCCAGATCATCGGATAGCACCGCTTTATCACGCAGCGTGGTCAAAAATTCTTTTTGATTGGTGCGAAGTTCGCGCAGCAAATTGGTTTCAAACGCACCCACTTGGCTAACTTCCAGATCATCCAGATGGCCTTTCACGCCTGCATAAATGACGCAGACTTGCTCTTCCATTTGCAGCGGCGAATATTGCGGCTGCTTGAGCAATTCGGTCAGGCGCTGGCCGCGTGCGAGCAGCTTTTGGGTGGAAGCATCAAGGTCTGACCCAAATTGCGCGAAGGCTTCCATCTCACGATATTGCGCGAGTTCCAGCTTGATCGATCCCGCTACTTGCTTCATCGCTTTTTTCTGCGCCGCTGAACCCACACGAGATACCGATAAACCCACATTCACCGCAGGGCGCACACCTTTGTAAAACAATCCGGTTTCCAAGAAGATCTGACCATCGGTGATCGAGATCACGTTGGTGGGAATATAGGCCGAAACGTCGCCTGCTTGGGTTTCAATCACAGGCAATGCGGTAAGCGATCCAGCACCTTTATCATCGGACATTTTTGCCGCGCGCTCAAGCAGGCGCGAGTGAATGTAAAACACGTCGCCCGGATAGGCTTCGCGCCCGGGTGGGCGGCGCAGCAGCAACGACATCTGGCGATACGCCACCGCCTGCTTGGATAAATCATCATAAATGATCAGTGCATGCATCGCGTTATCGCGGAAATATTCGCCCATCGCGCAACCGGTATAGGGCGCTAAAAACTGCATCGGTGCTGGCTCTGATGCCGTGGCTGCCACCACAATCGAATATTGCATTGCGCCGCGCTCTTCGAGTTTTTTGACCACTTGCGCAACCGTTGAGCGCTTCTGGCCGATACACACATAAATGCAGAAGAGTTTTTCTTTATCATTGCCTGCATCATGCGCGGGTTTTTGATTCAAAATGGTATCAATCGCAATCGCGGTTTTACCGGTCTGGCGGTCACCGATGATCAGCTCGCGCTGGCCACGGCCAATCGGGATCAGCGCATCAATCGACTTAATACCGGTTTGCACCGGTTCATGCACCGATTTACGATAGACAATACCGGGCGCTTTAACTTCCACGCGGCTCATTTGCGTGGTTTTGATCGGGCCTTTACCATCAATCGGGTTGCCCAACGCATCCACCACGCGACCCAACAATTCGGGGCCAACGGGCACATTCACAATATCGCCGGTGCGTTTGACCACATCGCCTTCTTTTACGTTGCGGTCATCACCAAAAATCACCACGCCCACATTGTCGGTTTCCAAGTTCAGCGCCATACCGCGTAAGCCACCTGGAAACTCAACCATTTCGCCCGCCTGAACATGATCGAGGCCATAAATGATCGCCACGCCATCGCTGACGGAAATCACTTGGCCCACTTCATTCAATTCGGCATCACCCGCAAATCCGGTGATTTGCTTTTTTAGAATGTCTGAAATTTCCGCGGGACGAATATCCATAATGACTGCTCCTTATTTATAATGTTACGCCGTAAGCTGTGCGCTCAGGCGTTGCAAACGACCCAGCAGCGATGCGTATAACATGCGGCTACCCATGGTTACTTTAAATCCACCCAGTAACGCAGGGTTATGCGTCTGGCTGATATTGACTTTTTTACCTGCGGCTTTGGTCAAGCGATCGGCAATCTGTGCGATTTGCGCGGCATTCATGGGTTGCGCGCTGGCCACAGTGGCAGTCAACTCGCCTTTAAAAGCCAAGCACAACGCTTGAAATTCTTTTGCAACATCGGCAATGATTGCCGCGCGTTTTTTATTCACCACAAAGGCCACGAGTTCTTTGGTGGTGGCATGCGATTTGATCACATCCAGCACATCATTCATGATGGCGAGTTTGGTATCTTGCGCCAAAGTCGGGTTATTCATCGCTTTCATCAGCGATATTGAGCCTTCGACCACATGGCACAACGCCATTAAATCGCTCGCCACGTGCTCGTGAGCATGTTTCTCGCGTGCCACATCAAACATCGCACTCGCATAGCGCGCGGCGATTGTTCTTTGTTCTGAACGGTTTGATGACATCGGATCCGTATTGTTGAATGGATTGAATCGTATAAGACGCGCGGCAATCTAACAAACCATGATGAAATGGCAATGCTTTTTTATGCATGACCACAAACCCTACAAAAATTGATATGGATCAATATCCACCTTCAAGCGCACACCAGATGGCATGGGCACCCGCGCCAGCCATTCGCGCAAGGTTTTTTGCAGGGCAAAATCGAGCGGGGTTTTGATTAAAATCCGAAAGCGATATTGATTCTTTAAACGCGATAGCGGGGCAGGGGCGGGGCCTAACACCCGCAAACCATTGATTCGCGGGGCTTGCTGCACCAAGTGACGCGCCGCTTGCTGCACGCGTTGCTCATTCGCGCCATCGAGCAGCAACGCTGCTAAGCGGCCATAAGGCGGCCAGCCCGCTTGTTCGCGCTGGCTCATTTCGGCTGCCAAAAACCCATCACGGTCAGCGGCTTTAAGCGCTTGCATCACGGGGTGATCCGGCTGCACGGTCTGCAACATGGCTCGCCCCGCCGCCACTTCACGCCCTGCACGCCCTGCCAGCTGGTGCAGCAGTTGATAGGTGCGCTCGCACGCTCGCAAATCGCCCCCCGCCAGCCCTAAATCCGCATCGACCACGCCCACCAATGCGAGTTTTGGGAAATGATGCCCCTTAGCGAGCAGTTGCGTACCGATGATAATATCCGCACGCCCATCAATCATCGCGTTGAGCGTGTCTTGCACATCCGTATCATCGCCACTGACGCAGCGCACGTTGCAGGTGGGAAACAAGGCGCGCACTTCTTCATCAATACGTTCCACCCCCGGACCACACGCCACCAGCTGATCGGGCTCTTGGCAAGCAGGGCAAGCATCAGGCATTTTCATGCTGGTGTGGCAATGGTGGCATTGCAGACGTGGCGATTGCTTATATTGCACCATCCATGCTGAACAATTCGGGCATTCAAATCGGTAGCCGCAATGACGACATAGCACCAGCGGTGCATAGCCTTTGCGGTTTAAAAAGAGCAACACCTGTGCGCCTTGCTCCAGCACCTCTTTCATCGCGCGCTTAAGGGTGGGCGAAAGCCATTCGCCCTTTTCGGGTTTATCAATGCGCAAATCAATCAGCTCCAACGCCACCCCTTCGGGCCGCGCAAAACGCTCGCCCAATGTCACGCGTTGATATTTGCCAAGCTGCACATTACGCATCGTTTCGATGGATGGCGTGGCGGTTGCCAGAATGATCGGGATGTTCTCGAGCTTGGCACGCACCACCGCCATATCGCGTGCCTGATAGCTCACGCCATCTTCTTGTTTATAGCTGGGTTCGTGCTCCTCATCGACCACGATACCAACGAGCTTTTTATAAGGCAAATACAGCGAGGATCGCGCTCCCACCACCACTCGCGCCGAACCATTCGCAATCGCTTGCCACTGCTGGCGCCGCTGTGCTGGCGTGATGGTGGAATGCCACACCACCGCTGCCGCGCCAAAGCGCTTTTCAAACCGCTGAACCCATTGATTGGTGAGCGCGATTTCGGGTAACATCACCAAAATTTGTGAATCTGCTTGTGGCATTTTTTGCTGTGTCATTCCCGCGAAGGCGCTTGCGCCGGAGGCGGGAATCTCTGTCACCGATTGAACCAGCGGAGAAAGAGATTCCCGCCTTTGCGGGAATGACGGTATCCCAGATACCACGTTGCTTGCAGCAAGGTTGTTTAATTGCTGCTCAATCCAATCAAAATAGACTTCGGTTTTGCCAGACCCCGTCACCCCATCCATCAGCGTGACACTAAAGCCTTGGCCTATCGTTTCACGTAAATTTGCAGAGGCTAACTGTTGGCTTTCATTGAGTTTTGGCGCGTGGTGATCACCAAAATGCTGCACTGATGGTGCGGCCACTTGGCTTATCACCTCGATCATATTGGCTAACACCATCGCACGGATGATCGCATCGCTTGCACCCGTTTCGCGCTTAACATCTTCACGAGTAGCTGCGCCATGTTCCACCAGCCACTGCGCCACTGCCGCGCGTTTGGGTTGGGAAGGTACGGGCGCATCCGCATTCCAGCAAAGCAGCGTTTGCAGTTGCGGTTGCATCACGCCTTCCGCTTGCGGCATCGTCATTTTCAACACCATGCCGCGCGGTGCTAGCGTGTAGGCCGCTGTCCAATCGATAAAGCGCCGCATCGCATCAGACATCGGTGGCAGATGGTCAAAATGCTCGGAAATATTTTTGCATTTCTGCGCAGGCACATCGCTTGTGGCCTCGCCCCACACCACGCCGATCATGGGCTTGGAGCCAAACGGCACGCGCACATAATCGCCCACGGCAATATCCATCCCCTGTGGCACCAGATAATCAAAGCCGCGATCAAAGGGGCGCGGCAACAACACTTCCATACGTTTCATATTGCCAATGTTACGGGTGATCGGTTAAAGATGAAACCTTAAAGAAGCAATAGGGTATGAGCGGTTGTGTTAGCACAGAGCGAATACCAATCATATGAGCGGTTGTGTTAGCACAGAGCGAATATCAATCAAAGGAGAATAGCCATGAAATTTTTTGTCGATACCGCAGACATTGCCGAAATCAAAGAACTCAACGACACTGGATTGCTCGATGGCGTGACCACCAACCCCACGCTCATCATGAAATCGGGGCGTGATTTTGTGACCGTCATTAAAGACATTTGTAGCATTGTCGATGGCCCTGTGAGCGCCGAAGTGGTGGCACTCGATACCGCAGGCATGATTGCGCAAGGCGAAAAATTGGCGCTCATTGCCGATAATATCGCGGTGAAGTTACCGCTGACATGGGAAGGTTTGAAGGCCTGTAAACATTTTTCCAGCAAAGGCATTATGGTCAATGTCACGCTGTGTTTTTCACCTGCCCAAGCGCTACTTGCAGCCAAAGCGGGTGCCACTTTCATCTCGCCTTTTATCGGGCGGCTTGATGATATTTCGCAAGATGGCCTGCAATTGATTTCGGATATTTGCGCGATCTATCGCAATTATCGGTTCGATACGCAAATTCTGGTCGCCAGCGTGCGCCACCCGATCCACATTATTGAATCGGCGAAAATGGGCGCGGATGTGGCAACGTTACCGCCCGCCGTGCTCAAACAACTTGCCAAACACCCGCTGACCGATAAAGGCCTTGAGATGTTCATGGCCGATTGGGCAAAAACCGGACAGTCTTT
>JAKFUW010000090.1 GCA_021732545.1 Alphaproteobacteria bacterium
TTTGCGCGTACCATTCAGTTTGAACTCGATTTACGTTACGAGGCCGCCGCCGCCGATGAACTTCGCAAGAATATGCAACATGATGTGGGGCTTTATGTCCCATTTATTGACTGGAACCGCACTTCGGAACGTGTAATGACCATCGAGCGCATCAAAGGGATTCCGCTTGGCGACATGGATGCGCTCAAAGCCGCAAATATTGATTTTAACAAACTCGTCGAGATTGCAGCCAGCGCCTTTTTCAGGCAGGTCTTTCGCGATGGATTTTTCCATGCCGACATGCATCCGGGTAATATTTTTGTGATGCCTGATAACACGCTGGCCGTGGTGGATTTTGGAATTATGGGGCGAATTGACCGCACCACACAACTTTATTTAGCCAAAATGCTCTGGGCATTTTTGAAAAAAGATTATGAAGGTGTGGCGCGGATTCACATCGATGCGGGGTTTGTGCCGCGCAACACGTCCGTGGCAGAATTTGCGCAAGCTAACCGCGCGATTGCTGAGCCTATTTTTGGCAAGCCACTCAACGAAATTTCCATCGCCACATTGCTTGGTCAGCTGTTTCAAGTCGCTGAAACCTTTCAGATGGAAACCCAGCCCAAGCTGCTGATGCTTCAAAAAACCATGATGCTGTGCGAAGGCGTGGGGCGCTTGCTCAGCCCCGATGTGAACATGTGGAAGCTATCGGAACCGCTGATTGCGCAGTGGGCCAAACAACATTTCAGCCCCGCCGCGCAAATCAAACACACCGTTGCCGAAGGCTTGCAATCGCTGCAAAAAGTGCCGCATCTCATCGCTCAAACCGAGCATATTATATCGAACGTGATGTCGGGCGGCCTCAAGCTACACCCCGATACGGTGAACGCCATGCGCGGATCATCGAATACCAGCAACCGTTGGACTGCGCTGGCCATTATCGCGCTGGTGATGCTGGGTGTGGTGATGGTGGAACTATCATTGATTGTATTGCGGTGACGCCGTCATCCTGGTGGACACGAGGTATCTCATGCTAATCATTACTTTCTTTGCTCCCCCCTTGAGGGGGAGCGGGAACTTACAAGCGGATAGCGCAGTAAGTTCCGTGGGGGTATGATAGACTGATGTTTTTTACCCCCCACCAAAAGGCTAACGCCTTTTGACTCCCCCTCAAGGGGGGAGTGGAAGTATAGGGCGCTACACAAAACACAGCACTAGCCACACTTTATTTTCTCAGGTAAAACTCACTTCATGAAACGTATTTTATTGATTATTTCTGGCAGCATTGCGGCCTATAAAGGCCTTGAAATCATTCGCCGTGGGCTCGAACGTGGGTTTGAATTCACCACTATTTTAACCGCTGGCGGCCAACAATTTATCACGCCACTTTCGGCAGCATCACTTTCGGGCAACCCATGTTACACCGAATTATTTTCTCTCACCGATGAAACGCAAATGGGGCACATCCGTTTATCGCGCGAGCATGATGTGATATTGGTTGCGCCCGCATCGGCGGATATGCTCGCCAAAATGGTGTCAGGTCGTTGCGATGATTTGGCCAGCACCGTGTTGCTCGCCACCGACAAGCCCGTGATGGTGGCACCCGCCATGAATCATAAAATGTGGGAACATGAGGCCACGCAACGCAATATTCAACAACTCATCGCTGATCATATCCATATCATCCAACCCGATTCTGGCTCGATGGCGTGCGGCGAAACAGGCACAGGGCGCATGGCAGAAGTGGCTACTATTTTGGATTACATCGAGGCTCATTTTACAGCGAATAAACCACTCGCAGGGTTAAAAGCACTCGTCACCGCAGGCCCTACGTTTGAACCCATCGACCCCGTGCGCTTTATCGGCAACAGGTCTAGTGGCAAGCAAGGCTTTGCAGTGGCGCAAACCCTGGCTGATGCAGGCGCGGATGTCACGCTTATCAGTGGTCCTGTGCATCTGCCCACACCCATGGGTGTGAAGCGCGTGGATGTGCAAACCGCTGATGATATGCTGGCTGCGTGCGCCAGCCATTTGCCCGCCGATATTTTTGTGGGAGCCGCAGCAGTGGCCGATTGGAAGCCCACGCTTAGCAGCGAACAAAAGATCAAAAAACAATCGCCTCTGGCTTCGTTTGATCTTACACTCGTTGCCAACCCCGATATTTTATCGCACATCGCGCATCTGAAAGTTGGCCGCCCGCAACTGGTGGTAGGCTTTGCCGCCGAAACCGAAAATCTGATTCCTTTTGCCACCGAAAAACTCACCCGCAAAGGCTGCGATTGGATCATCGCCAATGACGTCAGTGCAGGCTGTGTGTTCGGCCAAGACGACAACACCATCACCCTGATTACGCCTGACGAAACCCAATCATTCGGCATCATGAGCAAGCAGGCGGTGGCCACGTTGCTTACTGAGAAAATCGCTGATTATTTTTCCCCTTCATCCCCTCTCCCTGTGGGAGAGGGTTAGGGTGAGGGTAGTGTTTTATATGAACCTTTATGATAATATGGAGTCCCCTCATGGTTAATGTTCCCGTTCAAATTCTTGAACATGCGCGTGATCTGGCGCTGCCATCCTATGCCACGGCGCACAGCGCAGGCATGGATCTCATGGCCGCGATTGATGCGCCCATCACGCTGGCACCCATGCAACGCGCGCTGATTCCCACGGGGTTGGCGATGGCGCTGCCGGGTGGCTATGAGGCGCAAATTCGCCCGCGCTCTGGCCTTGCGCTTAAACATGGTATTAGCCTGGTGAATTCACCCGGCACCATCGATGCAGATTATCGCGGTGAGGTTGGCGTGATTATGATTAATTTAGGAAGCGAACCTTTCATCATTGAGCGCGGCATGCGCATCGCACAAATGGTGATTGCGCCTTATAGTACCATTAGCTGGAACCAGATGGAGCATCTGCCAGAATCGATGCGCGGCGCTGGCGGATTTGGCTCAACTGGAACGAAAGGATAGACTCTCGCTTTCGCGAGGAGGCCAAATGCCGACGACGCGATCTCATGATACGAGACTGCTTCGTCGCAGATGCTCCTCGCAGAAGCGATTACATTGAAAGGGAACAAAATGTCAGAAGATAAAATTGGCCGAGGCCGTTTATATGATTCCATCCTCGATACCATTGGCAACACCCCGATGGTGCGCCTGAATCGCATTGCAAAGCAGCATGGATGTGTGGCAGAAATTTATGCCAAGCTCGAATTTTTCAATCCGCTGTCTTCCGTCAAGGATCGCATCGCGCTTTCCATGGTGGATGCGGCGATTGCGGCTGGCCAGATCAAAGCCGATACTATTTTAGTGGAGCCAACCTCAGGCAATACCGGCATTGCGCTAGCCTTTGTGTGCGCCGCTAAAGGCATCAAACTCATCCTCACCATGCCGGAAAGCATGTCGATTGAGCGACGCAAAATGCTCAAAATTCTGGGTGCAACGCTCGAACTCACGCCTGCGCCCAAAGGCATGCGCGGTGCGATTGAAAAAGCCGAAGCGATTGTGGCGGGCAACCCGAATGCGCTGATGCTCCAGCAATTTCAAAACCCCGCCAATCCAGACATCCATCGCAACACCACTGCGCTCGAAATCTGGAATGATTGCGCAGGCAAAGTCGATGCCTTTATTGCGGGCGTGGGCACGGGCGGCACTATCACCGGCGTGGGCAGTGTGCTCAAAGCTAAAAACCCCGCTGTTCGCATCATTGCTGTAGAGCCGGTTGATTCCCCTGTATTATCTGGAGGCAACCCTGGCCCACACAAAATTCAGGGCATCGGTGCGGGATTCATCCCCGATGTGTTGGATCGCACCGCGTTGGATGAAGTGGTATGCGTCAGTAACGATGATGCCTTTACCACCGCGCGCGAGCTTGCCGCGCTCGATGGTATCGCGTGCGGAATCTCGTCTGGCGCCACGGTATACGCCGCATTGCAGCTTGCCAAACGCGAAGACATGCGCGGTAAAATGATCGTGGTACTCATCGCATCGCCCGCCGAGCGTTACATCTCGACCGATCTGTTTGCAGGGATGGAATGAACCTGACGGACGATGATTTGCGCCGCTATGCGCGCCAGATTATGCTGGAGCGGGTTGGGCAAGCGGGGCAATTAAAACTCCAAACCTCCAGCGTGCTGGTGATTGGTGCGGGTGGTCTGGGCAGCGCGGTGATTGCGTATCTCACCGCTGCGGGCATCGGCAAAATCGGTGTGATCGATCACGACCATGTGGAATTATCTAACCTGCAACGCCAGATTTTATTTGAACATGCAGACCAAGGCCGCCTGAAAGTTGAAAGCGCCGCTGATCGCATTTCGGAAATGAATCCGCATACGCAAGTGGTTGTGTATCCGCGCCGCGTCACCGCCGATAATGCCACTTATTTGTTGCGCGGCTATGATGTGATCGCCGATGGATCCGATAATTTCACCACGCGCATGGCTGTCAATGCGGCGTGCGTGGCACTCAAAATTCCGTTGGTGAGCGCGGCTGTCAAAGGTTTTGAAGGCCAGCTTAGCTCCTTCGCCCCGCATGATGATGGCGCGTGCTATCACTGCCTTGTGCCAGAGATTCCACCTGCTTTGAACAACTGCACACAAGTTGGAGTCATCGGGCCATTATGCGGTATTATGGGGTCGATGCAGGCACTCGAAATTATCAAACATCTGCTGCAACTTTCGGGCCGCCTGCAGGGAAAATTATTGCGATTTGATGGGATGACTTATCGCCAGCGCATCAGCACCATTGCGCGCAACCCTGAGTGCGTGGTTTGCAGCACTTGCAAGCCAGGCTCAAACGTCGCATAGTCATATGATGTTTCATTCACTCCATCCGTCATTGCGAGCATTTTGGAACAAAATGCGTGGCAATCCATTCGCAGGCCATCCGTATGGATTGCTTCGTCGTGCCCAGTGTATTGGCGCTGTATTTTTAATAAACACCTTACTTTTCGCCCCTGTTTTTGCCAAAGACACCAGCGCGATTTTGCATAATTCAGGCCAACCGATTCCGCGCTTTGTCGCGCTCAAATCGAGCGAGGTGAATATGCGCGTGGGCCCTGGCGAACGCTACCCGATTGTATGGGTATATCGCCGCAAAAACTGGCCAGTAGAGGTGGTTGAAGAATTTGGCCATTGGCGCAAAATCCGCGATTTTGAAGGCACCCAAGGCTGGGTGCATAAAACGCTACTCGCAGGAATCCGCAGTGCGATTATTCTCAAAGAGCGCACGCCACTGCTCAGTGCCCCTGACGAATCATCGGGGATTATTGTACAGATTGATCCGCTGGTTGCGGGCGTGATTCAGGAATGTTCACCCAATTGGTGCCGCCTGATGTTTGGCAACAGCATCGGCTGGATTGCGCGCACCAAGCTTTGGGGCATCTATGATAATGAAGATTTATCGGAGAAAGACTAACGCTTACACGCACGCCGCTGCTTCATGAGAACGCACACGGATAATGACATCGACGCTTGAAATATATTTTTCGCAACACCCTTCAGGCAAAGGAATCTGCGTCAAATTAATTTGATCGGCGGGAATATCTTGCAGATGGCCGGTTTGCTCAAACAGAAAATGATGATGAGGAGCCGTGTTGGTATCAAAATACGAACGCCCGCCATCCACAATCACTTCGCGCAGCAATTTCGCATCCACAAATTGATGCAGCGTGTTATAGACCGTTGCCATCGACACCTGCATATTGGCTTCACGCGATTCGGTGTGGAGTTGTTCCGCCGTCACATGGCGATCATCGCCTGACCACAACAATGACCCCAGCATCAAACGCTGACGCGTAGGCCGCAACCCTGCGGTTTTGAGTCGGTCAGAAACGTCTAAAGAATCAGCCTGCATGCAACCCTCTAACGGTTTAGAATAATTAAAGAATTTAGTTTATCATGAGCGCAATGACTTTGCCAAGTGCTAAATTGCGAGTGAGTTTCACTCATAATAAGAGAAGCATTTTAGCTATTTAAGTTCTTGAGGGAAAACGGCCTACTCGCCGGTCATAATCTGATCAACCAACTGCTGAACGGTTGGGATAAAACCGCCCGCATAAAAAGGATCCTCAGCGAATTTATAGCCATTATGACCAGAAAACATCAGTTCATTTTCAACGTCGCCATAATGAACAATTTTTTGCAGGCTTTTTTGAATGCAGAAACTGCGTGGATCGGCTTTTTTGCCCGTGGTAAAATCATCATGATCTTTCCAATTGGAAAAACGGCAATGGCTCAAACATCCCATACATTCAATCTGGTCTTTCACAATCATCGCCGAACGCTCAGGAGTCACAAAAATCAGTGTATTTTCAGGCGTTTTCATCGCTTCTGTGTAGCCTAAATCCACCCAGCCATCGGCGCGTTCTTTGTCTTCGGGTGTCACATAAATCGGGCGCTTGCGTGGGCCAAAAGGAAACGGCTCGGTCAGATACCCTTCGGGTTCGGGCAGAAACGCGATCTGGCGTTCCTCGCGCTCTCGCAATTCCTGAATAAAGCCGTTATTCACCGCCGATGAATAAAAGCCTGTGGGGCTGAATTGATTGAGAAAAATATCACCCTTTTTAAGGTTCAACAGCTTGTGCTTCCAACGATCCGGCACGGGGCTTTCTTGCGTGAGCAGCGGGCGCGTACCAAACTGAAACGCAATCGCACCGATTTCAGGATTATCAAGCCAATGTTCCCAATCTTTCAAAAACCATGCACCACCCGCCATGATAATCGGCACATCGTGCAGGCCCACCTCATTCATAAATTGGCGAAGCTCGCGCACCCGCGGATAGGGGTCTTGGGGTTTGGTCGGGTCTTCGCTGTTAGACAATCCATTATGACCGCCCGCCAACCATGGGTCTTCATAAACCACGCTGCCCAGCCACGGCTTGGTGCGGCTATAGCTGCGCTTCCACAGCGCACGGAATGCCCGCATCGATGACACAATCGGGTGATAATACACGCCATATTGCTCGGAAATATCGCCCAGTTTATAAGGCATGCCTGCGCCGCACGTCACACCGTGGATCATGCCTTTAGCGCCCTCTAATACACCCGTCAGGATTTTTTCGGCACCGCCCATTTCCCACAAAATATTCATGTGGATACGACCATTGCCACCCGATTGCTCATAGGAAATACGCGCTTGCTCTATCGCGCCTTTAATCCCAAACGCCACCAGCTCATCGTGGCGTTCGCGCCGCGTGGTCGATTGGTAGACCTGCGGATGCGGATTGCCATCTTCATCATACGTATCCGCATTCACGCCCGAAAAAGTGCCCACAGCGCCCGCCGCTGCAAACGCACCAGAGCTATAGCCGTTAGTGGCGCCAATGCCTTTGCCACCTTCCACAATCGGCAACACTTCTCTGCCAGAAATGATGACGGGCTTTAATTTTTTAATAAATGAATCGGGCATGTTGGCTCATCGGTTAAACATATTCAGGCGCGTGACTATAGACAAGCACGGCCCATATTCCAAGCGGAATATACGCGCCTGTGTTAATGGATTTCGCCCCAATTTGCCCCTACGCCTGTTTCAACCAGTAGCGGCACCATCCATTCAAATGGCTTAAATGATGCCCTTTGCTTTTTCTTGCTGGCATGTTATGTGTTCTGCTTTGATGAAAAAGGTGAGGTTATTGTGGGTAAAATCATAGCTTTTTACAACCATAAAGGCGGTGTTGGTAAAACAACATTAGTCCATAATCTCTCGTTTGCGTTAGCCGACAAAGGTAAAAAAGTACTATTAATTGATGCTGACCCGCAGATGAATTTAACATCTGCTATGTATGGATTATCAACCTCTATCGAGTATTCTTCAGAAGAGAACTCCAAGTGGAGCACCTACACTAAAAAATACATTTCTCTCACTGAGTATTTAGACAAGCATTTGCGCAATGAAGATTGCTCTAAGGACATGTTTCGCGCACAATCCAGAAGTAGCGATAGCGGTTACATTGATTTAATCTCAGGCTCTATCATGCTCTCAACAACAGAGGCAAATCTTTATGGAATCGTCAAAGGTCAGAACGATTTCACCCGTGATATCCCCTATAAATTTGAGCAATCAATACGAGAAAAAACCAAAGACTATGACTTCATACTGATCGATACATCGCCCAGCGCCAGCAGCATTATTAACGCGTTAACCGTCATGTCGTGTGATTACTTTATCACTCCGGTTTCGCCAACATTCTTTTCTCTTCAGGCGATTGATAATTTAAGCGAAGTAATTCGCAATTGGATTGAACTTCTTGGAGAATACCAAACAACACAAGGAAGAAAAGGATTAAGCTTTAGACCTCAATTTTTAGGTTTAGTTGTGCAATTAGCCAAACGGTTCGCAGGTGGCGCGGTAACGACAGGGTTCTCAGCTTCAACGGAAACTTGGGTTAGCGAAGTGAATGAAAGTGTAAAACGATTTTTGAATTTTGCAAAAATACGCGGCATCGCAATATCTGAAGATGATTTCAGAAGCGTGTTTGATGAATCTAGCCCCTTTGTTATTGAAAAATGCTGTGATTATACCCCTAAATTACGCACCATTGCAGAACAAGAAGGAGTTCCTGTCATCTATCTAACGCAAGAGATCTGCAAAAAACATGATCCTCAGGTAGATATAACAAAATCAGCTAGTCAGTATTGTCTTTCCTTTACTAGCATCAACCAATCTTACAGAAGAATCGCAGACAATTTAATCAAGCTATTGTAATCCACATTCAATGGATTTCACCCCAATTTGCCCCTACGCCTGTTTCTACCAGTAGCGGCACCGACACATTGGCCGCCGCTTGCATGATTTTGGCCACCATCGTTGCCACGTCGCGTGCCTTATCTGCTGGCGATTCCAGCACCAGTTCGTCATGCACCTGAAGCAGCATCGAGCTATCGGGATGCGAGGCTCGCAGCACGCGCTGCACATCGATCATCGCGAGTTTAATAATATCGGCTGCGCTGCCTTGCAGCGGTGCGTTGATCGCGGCGCGTTCAGAAAAAGCGCGAAGGTTGGCATTCGATGAGGTGATGTCTTTGAAGTGGATTCTACGGCCAAAAATCGTTTCCACATAGCCTTGTTCGCGTGCCACATTTTTGGTGTGTTCCATATAATCGCGAATGCCAGGATATTGCTTAAAATAGGCTTCGATATAATCGCCGGCCTCACCACGCCCGATGCCAAGGCGAGTGGCCAACCCATGCGCACTGATGCCATAAATAATGCCAAAATTGATGGTCTTGGCGCGGCGGCGAAGCTCGCCCGAAACGTCGGCAACCGGCACACCAAACATCTGGCTAGCGGTCACCGCGTGAATATCAATGCCGTTTTTAAAAGCCTCTTTGAGCACGCTTATATCGGCCACATGCGCAAGCAACCTCAGTTCAATTTGCGAATAATCGGCTGAAATTAATTGATAGCCATCTTGCGCAATAAAGGCCTCGCGGATACGTTTGCCCTCGGGCGTGCGGATGGGGATATTTTGCAAATTCGGATCGGATGATGACAGCCGCCCCGTGGTGGTTGCCGCCATCGAATAAGACGTATGAATGCGTCCTGTTTTTGGGTTAATTTGCTTAATCAGCGCATCGGTATAGGTGCTTTTAAGCTTGGCAAGGCTGCGCCATTCGAGCAATTTTTGTGGCAGCACATGACCCGCTGCGGCGAGATCTTCCAGCACCTGCGCATCGGTGGAATAGGCTCCGGTTTTAGATGATTTTTTGCCACCCGGAAGTTGCATTTCATCAAACAAAATCTCACCCAATTGTTTGGGTGATGCAAGGTTGAATGGATGACCGACGAGCGCGATAATCTCTTTTTCCAGAGCATTCATCTGCACTGAGAATTCATCGGAAAGTTGTTGCAGAAATTTCGGGTTCACTTTGATGCCGCACTGC
>JAKFUW010000288.1 GCA_021732545.1 Alphaproteobacteria bacterium
AATGCCGCGCGCGGTGCGCAAACGGTCTGCTGGGATCGGGCATTTTTCAGGCACGTGAAGTTCATCAGCGGCAGCATACAGTTTGCGCATATCCGCGCCGCTTAAGTTCAACTTTCCTGCGCGAATATCATCGAATGTGGCGTCATAATAAAGCTGGCTTTCGCCATTTTCAGCGACCACCTGAAATTCATGGCTTAAGGAGCCGCCGATTGCTCCGCTATCAGCTGATACCGCGATGGAAACTAAGCCTAGTCTTGCAAAAATGCGATGGTAACAATCATACATCGCGGCATATTCGCGCGTGGCGTCGTCGAGGTTGGAGTGAAACGAATAGCCGTCTTTCATCAAAAATTCGCGGCCACGCATCACACCAAAACGCGGACGCACTTCATCGCGAAATTTCCACTGAATTTGAAACAAATTCATCGGTAGTGATTTATAACTTTGTACCGATGTACGAAACACATCGACAATCATTTCTTCGCAAGTGGGGCTATAGAGCAGCTCGCGCCCATGACGATCGGGAAAACGCAGCATTTCCGCGCCCAGCGAATCATAGCGCCCCGATTCCTTCCAGCGCTCGCTGGGTTGCAAGGTCGGCATCAGCAGGCGCACGCATCCTGCTTTTTCCAGTTCGTCGGATACCATCTTTTCAATGTTATCCAGCACGCGAAGCCCCAGCGGCAGCCAAGTATAAATGCCTGAAGTTTCCTGACGGATCATGCCCGCACGCAGCATCAGACGGTGCGACGCCACCTGTGCTTCGGCAGGGGTTTCTTTAAGCGTGGGCAAAAAATATCGTGATAAACGCATGATCTATTGGGTATGCACCGCCAGCGCCAAAAAGGCAAGTGCGCGGTGATGGTTTATCTACCGTTGATTTTTAGGCCAAACACTGAGACAACCTTTTACACGAGCGGTTGCGCATGAGCGCAGAGTGAGTGGAGAGAAAAAGTCGTATGAAAATAGCTGTTATCATCGTCGCTGCCGGAAGCTCGACTCGCATGGGTGCAGGCTTGCCTAAGCCTTATCGTGCTTTACGCGGAAAGGCTGTGTTGCGGCATAGCGTGGATGCGTTTGCGGAAACCGGAAATGTGGTGGTTGCCATCAACCCAAGTCATCTGGCGATGTTTGAACAAGCGGCCTCAGGCACGCCGTGGGTGGCAGGGGGCGAAACCCGCCAAGAATCGGTGCGGCTGGCGCTCGAATCACTGGCCGATAATCCACCCGATGTTGTGCTGATTCACGATGCTGCGCGGCCATTTGTGAGTGCTGCATTAATAGAGCGCGTGATCGAGGCATTGGAGCATCACATCGCCGTTATCCCTGCTATTGAAGTGGTGGATACCATCCGCCATGTGAATGGCACCACGCTTGATCGCGCAAATTTACGTGCCGCGCAAACACCCCAAGGCTTTCATTATGCTGAAATTCTAGCCGCGCATCGCGCTGCGGTAGGTAAATCGCTCACCGATGATGCAGCTGTGATGCAAGCATCCGATCACGCCGTGTTTATGGTGGAAGGTGACGCCCAAAACAGAAAACTGACAACCCCCGCCGATTGGCAAACAGGAGAAAACACCATGCGGATTGGCCAAGGATATGATGTGCATCGGTTGATCGAAGATGCCTCGCGCCCGCTGATGATCTGCGGCGTTGAGATAGAATCGCCGCTCGCACTCAAGGGTCATTCCGACGCCGATGTGGGCTTGCACGCGCTGGTCGATGCGATATTAGGGGCGATTGGCGCAGGCGATATCGGTCAGCATTTTCCGCCATCGGATGCGAAGTGGAAAAATGCGGATTCATCTAGCTTTGTCGCTCACGCTTTGAGGTTAATGAAACAGCAAGGCGCGAGCATTAGCAATGCCGATATCACCATCATTTGCGAGCGCCCCAAAATCACCCCCCACCGCGATGCGATGCGCGCGCGCGTGGCCGCGTTGCTCGAAATCGAAGTGTCACAGGTGAATATCAAAGCCACTACTACCGAGGGTCTGGGCTTCACAGGGCGTGGCGAAGGGATTGCCGCGCAAGCGGTGGTGATGGTGACATTCTCATGAGCTGTCACCCCGTATTCATTGCAGGGTCCGGCGCTTTTTTAAAAAAACCAGACCCCGTCATTCGACGGGGTGACAAATTTTATAAACTCCACTATAGTCATTTACCATGTCACGATTTAACGATTTAACGATCAAAACCATCGTCACCTTTTTCGGTGCTGGTCTCTCCCCCAAAGCGCCGGGCACAGCGGGGAGCTTGGCCGCCCTGCCCGTTGGCTATGCCATCCACATGGCGCTGGGCATTGAGGCGCTGGCGGTAGCAGCGGTGCTGGCTTTTTTCATCGGCTGGTGGGCATCGAACCGGTATCTGGCGGCGCGCCACACAAGCGAAGACCGACAAGAAATTGTGCTCGATGAAGTGGCAGGCATCTGGGCGGTGATTGCTGCGATGCCGCTGATGTATCTGAATCCCGTGCCCAGCACCGTGTTGTGGCTATATGGCGCGGCATTTGTGGCGTTTCGTTTTTTTGATATTCTAAAACCATGGCCGATTTCACTTGCTGATCGACGCATTAAAGGCGGGTTTGGGGTGATGTTCGATGATATTCTGGCCGCCGTTTTTGCTCTGATTACCCTTGGCGCACTGGGTCATCTGGCAAGCGCGATGGGTTGGATTCATGTGGCGATGAATGGGTAAATTCCCTCCCCTTTTAGGGGAGGGCTAGGGAGGGGTTGGTGTATTTTTCTACCCCCTCCTCGATCCTCCCCCATAGGGGGAGGAAGAAGAAAGAAGGAAAAATCATGAATCCTCTCGCTAACCAACTGCTCATTATGGCCCGCGCCAAAAACATTCGCATTATCACCGCAGAATCCTGCACAGGTGGATTAATCGCAGCCTCACTCACCGACATTGCAGGGTCATCCGATGTGGTGGAAGGCGGATTTATTACCTATGCCAATGAAGCCAAAACATCCATGCTCGGTGTTCCTGAAAGCTTGATTGCGCAACATGGTGCGGTGAGCGAACCCGTCGCGCTTGCAATGGCGCAAGGTGCACTCGATCATTCGCGGGCGCAACTTTCGGTTGCCGTAACAGGCATCGCAGGGCCAAGTGGTGGCAGCGATGCAAAGCCTGTGGGGCTGGTGTTTATTGCGGTCGCCATGAAAGGCAAAACACCTCATGCGACGCGGCATCTGTTTTCAGGAAATCGGCGCGATATCCGCGAACACGCCGTGAATGCCGCACTGCAGATGATGATGGATGAAGTTCATTAACCCGTTTTTGTCATGCCGTCTTTATGACGGCATCTCCATCCAGTTAGCACCAGACCCCGCAACGAGTGCGGGGTGACAGAACTTACTAAGCCTCAACTACCTCGCGGATCTGACACACTTCCAGCAGTTCTTCCATGGTATTCACCACCGTGTAAAGCTCGCGCGTTTCGGGGCGCGCAAAGCCAGTGGAGATGATATTTTCCATCAGCACAATCAGATGATCCCAATAGCCAAGATGGTTAAAAATCACCACGGGCTTATCGTGCAATTTCACCTGTTTCCAGGTGAGAATTTCAAACATCTCATCCATCGTACCAAAGCCACCGGGCAGCACCACAAACACATCCGATTTATCGAACATGATTTGCTTGCGCTGGTGCATGGTATCGACCATGTGAATTTCGCTTAAAGATTGATGCTCTTTTTCAATCCGGCGCAAACTACGCGGAAACACTCCCGTTACCCAGCCATTGGCATCAAGCACCGCATTGGCAACCGCACCCATGATGCCGCAATCGCCGCCACCATAGACCAGTTTTTTGTTTGCTTTGGCTATTTCTTTTCCCAGACGGGTTCCCACATCGAGGTGGGCTTGTGGTACGGCATTTTGTGCGCCGCAAAACACGCAGACAGATTCAATTTTCATTCGCATCCTTACTTTTCTTTTTTACAACCATTTCAGTTTACGGTTTTTCAGCGCCAAACGCAAGACTCTAGCATGCTGCGCTGCGGCAGATTATAGATAGGTGAAGGCGGTGGGGTCGGCAGGGCGCCCAGTGGCTGCTGGCTCTGGCCGATAATAGCCGTTTGTGCTCGCGCCATTTTTGGCGTGGCCATTGGTTTGCACAGGCACGGCGTGGCCATTGGACGCACCATTTTGATACGCGCCATTGCGATTTTGTTTTGGCATGCCGGGTTCATTAAAGGGCAATGACGATTTGAACAACTTTTCGCGACGCACCCGCACATAACACGCAAAAGTGCGCGAGATATTGAACGATAACATGGCCGATACAATATGCGCGCCCAGCACACCGATCATCACCACGCACACCACACCAATTTCCATATAATTGAGATTCTTTAAACCAATTTGTGAAATTTTATTTGCCAAAATAGCACCGAACAAGGCCACCACCACAAACCAGAACGCCGCAATGCCGCGAAAGAGTTTCATGTAGTTGAGCAACGATTCGCTCACCTCAAGCTCCATATCGTTCAGGCCTTCCAGCGTGCGTCTGCGCAACAACAGATCACGCTTTTGGGTGGCGATATGATTTTCATATTGCGTCACCTCGTCTTTGAACTGACGAAGATTTTCCAGTTCTTGTTGAATGCCCATTTTCTCCGATTCAATCGATTTGGCCTGATAGCGCGAATCCAGATCGGCGGCGTATGAAAAATCCGCATCGGTAAATAACACATGGTCAAATTGTGCGCCGCGCATCGCGGTTTCAAACAATTGCGTTTCTTTGAAGCGCGAAAAACTAAACACCGCGTCGCGGCAATCGGCATAGGATAAATCAGCACTATCGAACACCGCATGCGCCGCGGCAATCTGGCGCATGTTGACGCGTTTCAGATCGGCTCCGGTAAAGTCGCTTTTGCCTACATTCGCATCGCGAAATTTTGCACCCGCCATCTGCGCCTTCACACAATTAGCACCTTCGAGATTGGCATGGCTGAAATTGGCTTCAACCAACGATGCTTTATCAAAATAGGTGCCCTTGGCGTGGCAGCGCGAAAAATTAGCACCATCAAGCTTGGCATCGCGCAAATTGGTGTTTTCTAAATTGGCTTCCGAAAAATCCGCTCCTTGCAAATTCGCCATCGACAAATTGGTGCCCGTTAAATTCGCCCCGCGCAAATTCGATTCGGGCAGATAAATCCCCTGCAACGTCATCCCGCTCAAGTCACGGCCTGAGAGATTGGCACGCCGGCCATCGCGCCCACCGCTTTGCAACCAGCTTAAATGCTCATGCGCCATATGCCGCAATTCATCAAGAGAAACGGGCTGAGCACCTGTATAATAAGCGGAATGTTCTGCGTGATCCATCATGAACCTCGTAACCTGTCTGTTTTGTGGCATAAATGCCATCGTGTTAATATCATGTTTACACATTATTAACAATTCACAAATTGAATAAGGTTTAAAAACCGCGTGCAGTGAATTGATTTTTCAGCTATATGATGTAAAAACCACAGTATGTAGGGCTATGACAGAAGACGAAACACATTATCTGGGGCATCGGCAACGATTGCGGGCTCGGTTCTTATCCCCTGCGGGCGAGCATCTGGCCGATTATGAACTGCTCGAAATCATTTTATTTGGCGCCAAACCGCGCGGCGATGTGAAGCCATTGGCTAAACGCTTGCTCAAGCAGTTTGGATCGCTCGATGCGGTGATTCAAGCCGATGTTGCCGAACTCAAACGTATGGATGACGTGGGCGATGCGGTGGTGTGCTGCATCAAAGCGGTGGAAGCAGCCGCCCAACGGCTGGTGAAAGCTCCCGCCAAAGAGCGCACCATTATTCAATCGTGGACGTCGCTTTTGGATTATTGCAAGCTGGCTATGGGTAGCAAAATGAATGAGGAATTTCGTATTTTATTTTTGAATCACAAACACGCCTTGCTTGCCGACGAAGTGCAGCAGCGTGGCACGGTGAACCACACGCCCGTATACCCGCGTGAAGTGGTGAAACGTGCACTGGAGCTTGGCGCATCGGCCTTTATTATGGTGCATAACCACCCCAGCGGCGACCCCACGCCATCACAAGCCGATATCGATATGACCCGCAAAGTACAAGAGGCAGGCAAGGCGGTGAATATCCCGCTGCACGACCATTTAATCATCAGCGATAAATCGCATTATTCATTCAAAAGCCATGGCTTGATTTGAAATAGTGATAATACTCGCCCGCTTGTCATAAAATTGCCATATATTTCAGGTATGTTTCGTTATGGCCAAAAAAGCGAAACCTCCACGTGAGACACCCGATGGATTGCGATTTATCCATCAGGATGCGGTAATATTGAATGCGGATGGCTGCGTTATGTCGCTGTCGGCCCGCATGGTGAACCCTGATAAAACGCCCCCGCCATTTCTGATCGTTCGCCCTGATGAGTTATCGGTTGATGCCGTGAAATCTCTGCTGGAAAGTCCATTTCAGCGCAACATGGTGAACGGCATTAATTCCTATTTTACCGAGCAGCTGATTCACAAGGAACAAAATCAACCAGCTTTAAATCCGATGCGCGAGATAATGGGAGAAGAGGGATGGGCAGCTCATATATTACGGTTTCCTGAAGACGCACGGCCCTTATTGGGACAGCACAAGAATAGCATGTCCAGTGTGGCAGGGCAATTTGCTAAGCCCATGTTGCTTGAAGCAGATGCGACTAAAACGCCACAACAAAGGCAGAACATTGTTGCATCTTATTATTCGCACATTTGCGATAAACTGCCCGTTGAATCGATGATAGAGAACGCCAAAAAACTACCTAAAGATGCCGCTAAAAAACCGTATACCCGCAGCAAAGATGAAGAGCGTTTTATAAAGCTTTTCGAACAACTTCCTGAAGATATAAAAGCTATTATCCAGCATATTGGTGTGAAAATCATATTTAATGATACACCGCTTAAATCCGCTACCATTGCGGGTGGAAGCAATTTTCATCTCAAAGAAATTACGATTAACAGCGAGGCGATCAAAAAACCAAAAGGCGCACAGGCACATCCTGATTCTCCCTTAGCACTCGTCATGGAAGAGTCGGTTCATTATGTGGATGCTGCCATGCAATTTACCAAAGACCCAAAATGGAAAGCGGCGGTTGAAAAAGAAGATTATAACACACTCAACCAATTGAACGCTGTCACACAAGGTATCATCAAAAAGTTTGATGACGGTACTTCTAAAAGAGGTTTAACTTATCGCGCTGGTAGCCAACCGGTGGAGTTTTTGGTGGATTTATATATCGTACATCACCTGCTGGAGCATGAGGCCGCGCATTCACCCAAAGGATCAGCGCAAGATAAGCTTGACAATCTTCCTCGCCAGTTTCCGCATGCATGGCCGCTTTACAAGGGGTTTTTGGAAAAGGTTGAGAGTATTTCAGCGGATATAAAACAAGGCAAGCAGATGGACATGCCAGCTCCTGTCGTTACGCAAGAACCTCTCACCAGCACACGCGCCACGCCTGATCCTGTTGCCGATGCAACAACGATTGAGCAATGCGGCCATGCTTCCGGTAAATCTGGTCAGGGATTAGGCTAGGCCGCTGCACGATCATTTAATCATCAGCGATAAATCGCATTATTCATTCAAAAGCCATGGCTTGATTTGAATCGTTAGGACGTGAAATCGTTATATCGTTAACGCTCTAACGACTTAACGATATAACGCCTTAACCAGCCTTGACCTCCAGCGCCAGCACATCGGACTCATCGTGCAGATCAATGATCGGCTCAAACGATTCAAGCACGAGTGGTACTGTGATGGGCAGTGATTTATTTTTGGGTATCTCAACTCCGAGCTTATTCAAGCGATGTAATTTTGGCAGCACGCGCGTGTTGATAGATTTAGCAAATGCATCAAATTTTTGCGCCGCACCTTTGAGGTGTTTGCCAACCCCTTCCACATGGCTAAGCACGGTAATCACGCTGCCCATCAGCTCACTGATTTCGCTGATAATGCGTTGTTGATTTTCGTTTTGGCGCACCTCACTAATCGCTTGGCGCGAGAGCGAAAACAACGCCTGCAACGAAGCGGGCCCTGCCAGAATAATCCCCGTGGTCTGGCATTTTTCGGCAATAGATGTATCCGCTTTACGCAGGCGCTCAATCAGCGCTTCGCTGGGTAGATACATCACATTCATCATCCGCCCCAAATTGCGTCCACGCTCTTTGAGCAGCTTGCCCACGGCATCCGCATAAGCCTTGCGTGATAACGCATCGAGGTGCTTGTGCATGCTCGCAAGCAACGCTTTAAGCACCGCATCTTCGCTCTCGCTACCTTGCGCTTGAGTCAGTTCAATCATGTGTTTGGAGGCTTTCGAATCAATCACCAGCACCATGTCATTGGCCAGAAAAATCACCGCATCGGGGCGCAGATTGCTGCCTTCTTCCACACCCACATGAAACTGCATAACGAAATCACGATCGGGTTCCAGCCCCAGTGTTTTCAGCGAATTCTCTAACCCAATTTCGGCCAGCGCTCCCGCCCCTGCGGGGTGCGTCAACGCACGCATCACCGTTTCCATCTGCTTGCCGGTATCGGCATTGCGCGATTGGATGGTGGCGACTTCTTTGGTGATATTTTGAACTGTGTTGAGTAAATGTTCTGTGGTTTGCTTGGCCACTTTTTCTTGTGCTTCTTTGGTGGCGAGCGTTTCGCGCTTATGGTCCTCGAGCAGCTTGGATGATAGCTGCTGACCTGCCTCCATCACCGAAGCTTTGGCGGCCTTTTTAAACTCTTCCACATCTTTGCTGCGTGCATCCATATCAGCCACGCGTTGCTGCATCAGTGCGATATTTTTCTCAGCCTCAATCCGCAACGCTTGCTCGGTAGATAAATCAGTTTTCAGGCGCTCGATATGTTCAGGATAATAGCCCATCGCGGCCATCTCCACTTCGAGTTGATTCACACGGATTCGCGCTTTCGTGGTGCTTACCCAAAAGCGCCATGTGGCCAACATAAAAACAAGCGCTAGCGCACAAGACAAGACAAACAGTAATTCGTGATTGAGTTCCATCTATTTACACCCTAATTTGTCGTTGTCATCCTGCGAATCGCTAAAGCGATTGCGCAGGATCAAAGAAATCTACAACAGATGCTGCGCAGCCTTCGGCTCGCAGCATGACTGCCTTGAGGGAGACTAGCACCATGACCAAAGAAAGCAACCCTACCACGGCGATTATTCTGGCGGCGGGCAAAGGCACGCGCATGCAATCGGATACACCCAAAGTGCTGCACACCATCGCGCGCAAAGCCATGCTGGGGCACGTTATGGCGGCGGCAAATGCGGCGGGTTGCAACCCGCTGGTGGTGGTCACCGCGCCCGATATGAAAGAGGTGGCGGCCTATGCGTTGTCGGTGGATGAAGCGTGTGAAATTGCGATTCAGCGCGAGCAATTAGGCACGGGACATGCGGTGCTTGCCGCGCAAGACATCGCCGCAAAAGATGAAAATAATTTGCTGGTGTTGTTTGGTGATAGCCCGCTGGTGCTGCCCGAAACACTCGAACGCCTTCAGCGCGAAATCAGCAAAAATCCGAAAGTGGGGGTAGCGGTTCTGGGCTTTGAAATGCAGCCGGGTAACGCCTATGGGCGTCTGGTGCTCAATGACCAACACGAGCTGGAATCGATTGTAGAAGTGCGCGATGCCACACCGGAGCAAAAACAGATTCGTTGGTGCAATAGCGGCGTGATGGCGATTCGTGGTGGCGTGGGTTGGCAG
>JAKFUW010000291.1 GCA_021732545.1 Alphaproteobacteria bacterium
ACGCTTTCTAACTGGCCGTTTGCGCCGTGCAACTCGCTTACCTGACCCATCACAAATGTCATGCGGCCAGCAGCAACCTGCTCGCGCATTTTGCTCACACTATCGGGCGCGGCACGGAAATCATCGCGCCGATGCACCAGTGTCATGCTGCGCGCAAGCGGCAACAAATTCAGCGTCCAATCCAAAGCCGAATCGCCACCGCCGACAATCACGATGTCTTTGCCTTCAAATGCGGTCATTTTTTTCACGGCATAAAAGACCGACGTGCCCTCAAATAATTCAATGTCTTTGATCGGTGGTTTTTTGGGCATGAATGACCCGCCACCGGCGGCAATCACGACCACTTTGGCATCAATCGCGGTTTCAGAATCGGAGGTGATACGCCAGGTTCCGTTGTCGTTTTTGCTCAATCCTTCCACCATTTGGCCTAAATGAAATTCGGGCGCAAAGGGTTTGATTTGTTCCATCAAACGATCGACCAATTCTTGCCCCGTGCACATCGGCAATGCGGGGATGTCATAGATCGGTTTTTCAGGATACAGCTCGGCGCATTGGCCGCCTGGTTTGTCGAGGATATCAATCAGCTGGCATTTTAAATTCAGCAACCCAAGCTCAAACACGGCAAATAATCCCACTGGCCCAGCACCGATGATGGCAACGTCTGTATCAATCAGAGACATGAAAAACCTTATCCTAACCCATTCAATTTTGAACATAGATACGCGATTGCAGCAAAAAATCCAGCGCTATTGCAAGAAAAAACACCTAAGTTCTTTGATTGCTCGCGTTGCCGCCACTATGTTTGAGCCATGGTTGAAGCAGCAAAAGGTACCTATCATCATAAACGCAGCCCCGATGATTATTTCGATGGCTCGCGCCGCTATGTTGAAAAACAAACGGGGGTGATGGTGGTCAATGTCCATGCGGGCGATTGTTTTGTGACCGATGACGCCAATGAGGTGGCGGCCACGGTGCTGGGTTCGTGCATCTCGGCGTGCATCCGTGACCCGATTGCCAAAGTGGGCGGTATGAACCATTTTTTGTTGCCGCAATCGGGTGATAGTCAGGCCGATTCGGCGCGCTTTGGGGCATTCGCCATGGAGCAATTAATCAATGAAATTTTTAAACGTGGCGGGATGCGCGACCGGCTGGAAGCCAAGCTATTTGGCGGCGGTAATGTGATTAAAAGTTCGGCCTTGATCGGCGACAAAAATGCCAATTTCGCGATTGAATATCTCAAGCGCGAGGGCATCAAACTGGCAGGAAAAGATGTGGGCGATGTGTGGCCACGCAAGGTGCGCTATTGCCCCGTATCAGGCAAAGCGATGATTCGCAAATTGCAACGCGACGATGATTACCGCAATGTAGCGCGCGAGGAAGAGGGCTACCGGCGCACGATCATCAGGCCGTTGGTGGCGGGCAATGATGTGGATTTGTTTTAAATTCTACTATGCCTTGCTGCAAATGCACGCTTTCTGCGCTCCGCTGCTCATGTACCTTTAAGTACATTGCGCTGCGGTGCTCAAAATCGTAGCATTTTCGCTTACGGCCTAGCGAATTTAACAGTCGTACCTCGATCCCTAAATCCTAGCCCCTAGAAATAAAAGCGTGAGCCAAGCTCTAGGCTGTGCGATTGATATTCGGTATCCACTGTGCTGCTAAAGGTGGTTGAGGTAAAGCTTGGGTCGGCTGTGCCAAGGTAGCGATAGCCTACGCCGAAATCGGCGGCGGGAAAGCTGGATGGTGTGTAATAAATCCCCGCCATCCCTTGATAAGCAAACACCACATCGTCATCATCTACACTCAGATCCGTGCTTTCAAGTGTCACCCGCGCCGCACCGATACCACCACCAATATAAGGTCGCCAGTTGGAGCTGACATTCATATCCAGATACAGATTCACCATAGCGGTATCGGCGATGAGGTCATCTGTTAGCGTTGTTACGCCGGTGGTCGATGAAGTGAAGGTATCGGTTTCGTTGCTACGGGTAGCGATTTCAGCCTCAAAGCGCAGATTGTCGGCGAGTGTTCCCGTGTTGCGCGGGCGATAACCGACCGCTCCGCTGATACCGTAACCATCTTTGAGTGATACGTCGCCTCTGATGGGAGACAGTCCGCCCGTTTCCGCATACTCAGCATCTTCAACAAAATTAACCGAGGCACCCAGTGCCAGATACCAGCTTGGAACGGGAGCCGATTGCGCCATAGCCGCAGATGCAGCAAGCAGTGAGACAGAAAAAGCGAGAGGAAAAAGTTTCATGGGTTAGGCACCTTGCGAGGTTAATGATGATAATCGCGTGTGCTTGCCTTGGAGTGTTTTGTGAAACTAATTATTGAAATATATATAACGTATTTTTACTTCAGATGCAAAAGCTTGTTGGCAACATTCCAAGTGATGCGTACATTTTTTGGTGCTGTGACAAAATCATCGCGATGTCATACGCGATTCGTGTTCACCTCTCCCGGTGGGAGAGGTGAACTACGGTTACACAAACGAGAAATCCGTGAAATCCACTCTTCCCAAATCGGAAAGTGCGGTGAGTGATGTGAGTTTTAGTATCTCGGTGTGCCCGCCTGTTTGGCTGCCATTAATGTCATAATAGACCACCGCATGGCCACGGGTGGTATCGTAAAACAGATTCAGCGTACCACGCAACGCAGACGCATCGGCATTGATAATATCGAGTGCGGTGGTGATGTTGGCGGTGGCAATCCCCACATCGCGCAGGATGATGATTTCGGTGCCAACTGCTCCTGCGCTGGTGATGGAATTGATGATTGCGCCATCGACGATGGTGTTTTGGTTGCCCAAATTATAAGCGGATGCGCCTGATGAAAAACGCACACTATCCACACGGGTGGTGCCGGTGCCAAAATCAAAATCAGTGATGGTATCGACGCCTTCGATGGAGCCTGTGGTATAAACAAAAATATCGCCGCCTGCACCGCCGGTGAGTGTATCCGCACCACGATTGCCGGTGATGATGTCGTTGCCGCCTTTGCCATCAATCGCGTCGCTGTTGTTGGAGCCTTGCACCACATCCGCATCGGTGCCGCCTAGATAGGTCACGCCTTGTTGCATGCCAGTGAGGGTGGCGAGCACTTTGGATGCACCCGATGCATCGACGGTGCGGATGCCTGCAGCACTAGCCTGGCTGCCGAGCGTGATGCCATTGGTGCCAAAATCACCCGATGTGAGTTTAAGCGTTTCAATGCTGCTGACGTTACGAAAGGCGTCGTCGGTGATGGCGGTGCCTGGTGTTTCAAGGCTCAAGATATCATTACCACCACCACCGCTTGCAACATCATTGAGTGTGAATTCGGCGGTTTTGAAAACGAAACGATCATTACCCAATCCGCCGATGAGTTTATCGGCACCTGCCCCTGCGGTGAGTGTATCGCCGTTATTGCCTGCCATGATAAAATCGCCGAATGCAGTACCCGTCAGAGAAGCGGCAGCCGCGTCGAAGTTGGTCAACACCACCGATGTATCACTGAGAATAAATTGATTGACACCAAAGTTTCCTGTGAAATTATCGAAAATTATACGCTCACCACTGACACTACGCGAAAAAGTGGTGGTGGTGTCGGTGAGGTTATAGTCGAGCGTCGCTGCGCCCACACCACCACTGAGTGTAACGTTGATTCTATCGGCCTCATTGCCAAAATCGCCAATTCGAATAGTGGATGATGCCGCGCTGAAATTGATCGCGAATTGATCAATACCGCTATGTCCAAACAAGGTGGTGTTGGTGCTTGAATGGCCAGGTGTTGCGGTGATGGTGTCGTTGCCCGCGCCGCCATAAATCGTCGCGCTTTGGTTTTGACCGGGGCGTACGGTAATGACGTCTGCTCCGCCATTTCCAAAAATAATGTTGTTGCCACTGGAACCGCCGGTGATGGTGTCCGCACCATCGGCTGCATCAAATTCGCCCATGCCGCCATAGATGGTGGCGTTACCCGTGTGGTTGGTCAGGTTGATATTATCCGATGCGGTGCCGCCAAAAATCACATAGCTACCCGATGTGGCGGCTGAAATTAAGCTGTCGCCACCTGCGCCCAAATAGATGGTAGCTAAGCGCCCTGCTGCGGCATTGGCTGTCACCAGATCCGCACCAGCATTGGAATAAAGCAGCGTATTCCCATTGCCCAACGTGATCACATCGTTGCCATCGGCCGCGTCGCTGAAGTCATTGCCACCATAGATCGTGTGATTGCCGCTGCTGCCGGAGATATCGATGGTGTCCGTTCCTAAGCCGCCATAAATCGTGTTGTTGCCAGAACCAGAAGTTAAACGGATCTGGTCGCTATCGGGGCCACCAAACACTTCAAATGTGCCGCTGGAACCCGTGGCGGTAATACTATCGGCACCGATTCCACCGTAAAATCGCAATGTATTTGTAAGGCTTGTTACGGATGAGAAGGTGACGCCATCGGCACCGGCATTACCATAAATCACATTGCTGCCCGAACCGACAATGAACGTGTCTGCGCCATCGGTAGAATCCGATTGCGCGGAACCACCATAAAGCGTGCTGTTGCCATTGCCGGAGGTTACGGTATCGGTACCTTGGCCGCCAAAGATAATGTGATTGGCACCGCTGCCGGTGAGGTTAATCGCATCTGCACCATTGAGCCCGAATATCTGATTGTTTTTATTAAGCGCGCCATTGAGGCTGGGGTTGGTCACAAAATTAATCGCGTTATTGCCGCTATCGAGTGTGTCATTGCTGGTCAGATCGCCAACCGCCACCACGCTGCCATCGGAAAATCGCAAGTTGGCAAGGGTGAATATCCCAAAGTTGGTTTTAGTGAGCAAAGGTGTGGCATCGAGTATCACAAAGCCTTGTGGCCCGCGCACAGTGAGCGTGGTGGCTTGTGTGGTAAAGGTCATTTGGGTTGCGTTATTGCTTTCCACCAGCAGCACATCAAGGTTTGGGTTAAACGAAACTTGTTGACCTAATACGCTGTCAAATGAATAGGTTATCACGTTTATCTCTCCCCGTTTGTGTGTGTGTGCTTAAATGACAAGCAAGCACTGTGCCATGCGCATTTATAGTGGATATGAAATCAAAAAGAGAGTAAAGATTTTTGTGTATTGGGCATGTAGCGCAATCATTTCATACGCCTCCAAGTAGGAGTTTTTATAGTGGCTATCGTTAGCAATCTTATTGCGTCATCAGAGCGCTCTTCATCTACTGATCCCTTATTGCGCTTGGTTTCGCAAGGCGTTGCCCGCCAAGAAAACACGGCAGTGCCGACACTATCGCCACAAGCAGTGCAGCAGAGTGCGCAAATTGATTCCATCGACCTCGCATCGCAATCGCTGGCCGAGTTGCAAGCTTTGATTGAGCGCCTGAATGAATCAACGTCCACTGCCGATGTTGAAAGTGCGCTTACTGCGATTGCGGATTTTGCCAAATCGAGTTCCGCCAATTTTTTAGGCGATACGGTTGATAAACTCGCAAGCCTTGCTGGTGATATATTAGAGCAAATTCCGCAAGGTAGCACAGGCGCCAGCTTTTCCTTTAATGCCAGCGTGTCTCAAGCGGCGTTCAGTAGCGCCGATTATTATAAAAAAGACACCGCCATTTCGTTCAGCTTTTCCTATCAGGATGCCACCACGCAATTTGAAGCATCGGGTAATTTTGCTGATTCGCTCGAGCTAAATGCAAACAGCCTCAGCTATCAATCCTATGAGCAAGTAAGCCTCAGCATCACCACGGCAAATGTGGATTTAGCATCGAATTCTGCACTTGCGGCTTTCACCGATTTAACCAAACAATTTACCGATCAGGTGCAATCATTGTTTGGCGCATCTGCGCCAGAGAGTGCTCCCGCGACCAGCAATGGTGGGTATCGCACCGCCTCGATTCTGGATGTGTTGCAGCTGCAGTTTGAAAATCTGCGCAATGCATCGGGTGAAAACGAATCCTTGCTCGAGGCGCTCAAAGCTTTGTTTGCTGATAGTGAAGAAGTGTTAGAGCCGCAAGCGGCGTGACCTACTTGTCATTGCGAGGAGGGCTTTCAGCCCGACGTGGCAATCTATGTTTTTTTGATATGTCTTATTTAAAAATAGGTTTTAGCCAAATCAATCGCATCGGCTTCGGTTAAGGGTCGGTTTTTGGCGTGGGCATCCACCAGTTCCAGCCGGTCTTTGAGGCCAGCTTGATTCGCAATTTGAATCGAAAGTCCAGGCCGTGCATTGACTTCTAAAAGCATCGGCCCTAAGCGATTATCAATGACGATATCCACGCCAATATAACCCATATTGACGATATCATAAAAGCGCGATGCCATGGCCAGGATCTGATCCCAATAGGGAATCATATGGCCAGCCAGCGCCGCTTTGGTGTCGGGGTGTTTATAGATGGGGCGGTTACGATATACCGCATGGGTGGTTTTGCCGGTGGAAAGTTGGATGCCCGCGCCAATGCCGCCCGAATGCAAATTCGCTTTGCCATCCGATTCGCGCGTGGGCAGGCGCAGCATCCCCATCACCGGCACGCCGCGATAGACCACAAGGCGAATATCGGGCACGCCGCGATAGGTCATAATGTCGAAAAACGGGTGCGGTTGCACACGATATTCAATGATCGCCTGATCGGTCACGCCGCCGAGCGAATACAGCCCGCCCAAAATGTTATTGAGGTGATATTGCAGATCGCGCAATGAAATGGTGCTGCCGCTGGATTTTTCGTATAAATCGGGCTGGGTGTCGTCATCCGCGCGATCGGCGATCACCACAATGCCATCGCCACCGCTGCCGTGGGCTGGCTTGATGACGAATTCACGGCGGTCACCCAAAATGGTTTTGAGCTGCGATACCTGTCGCTGCGTGGTGATCAGGCCATATAGCTCAGGCGTTGGCACATGATATTCAGCCGCACGTTGTTTGGTTTGTACTTTGTCATCAACCAGCGGGTAATAACGCCTACGGTTTTGCGTGAAAATATAATCGAGGTTGCGGCCATTGATGCCCAAGACCCCCAGCTCGTTGAGGCGTTTGAGTTGCGCAAACATCAGGCTTTGGGCTTCTGATTGGCATTAGGATTCATCGCCATATCCACGGTTTTAAAGCGGCCAATTTCGAGCAGTTTAAAGCCGTTATAACGACCGACAAGCATGATCAGCGCCAGAATCACAAACAGTAATTCGGGGAAGGTGAGGATGAGATGTTCCACCTGATCGTTGAACATGCACAGATACGCCACCGCCGATACAAACAGCGAACTGATGGTGGTATTCATGGTTTTTTTGAAACCCGATTCATCCATCATGATCGAGATACGCTCGATGGTCATCACCATAATCACAATCGGAAACAGCGAAATAGAAAGCCCCGCCGTAATACCCAAATCGAACATCAGCAGGTTGAGCATATACATGGTAATCACAATCCCCACCAGAATCGATGCCAGACGCGGCACCATCAGCAGTTGCAATTTATCAAGAAATCCCCGGAAAATCATCCCGATACCGACGATGCTCGCAAATAAAATCATCCCGCTGACCAGCTGCGTTTCGCGAAACGAAATCGCGATCAGAATCGGGCTGAAGGTTCCGAAGGTGGAGACGCCAATAATCTGTCGGAACACAGAGATAATCAGGCAGCCAATCGGCAGCAACAGCAATACTGAAAACACCAGCAACACATCAATGGGTAAACGGTAAATTGAGAAGCTGTAAAACAAACGAGACAGTTCATCGCCCTTCCAGATGCGCTCAGTGATCTGGCTTTCATAATGCTGTTTAACCGATACTTTGAATTCCGCACGCGAGCCACCTTCGAGCGTGAAAGCGCGGCCATCGCCCACCCACCATGGAAGCAACGTGCCTTTCACATCGGCAGGCAGTGAATTTTCGAGTTTGCGCCACTGGTTATTATCGTAAACTTCCACCCATTCAATCAGATGCGCCACGCGCTCGCGGTCTTTAAGCTCGATCCCATGCACCACCCGCGCAATTGCACCCGAATGGTTGAGAATCAGCGCGATAAAATCGGCATGGCTGCTGAGTTCTGGGCGATCCTCGCGCAGGGTTTGAAGGCGCGCATCCTTTTGTTTTTTATTTAAAATTTCAGTTAATGCATCCACCATGGTGTCGCTATCGGCTGAGCGTTCGCTTGCTTCCTCAATCAAGCCAGACAGCGCCATAAAAGAAGGATCGGTTTGCGCAAGCTGCGAAAATTCAGTGGAACCAAACACCACTTTATTACGCTCTGGCGGTGCGTTTTTTTGAAAAGTGGCGGCGTCCGTTTGGTATAAGACCGTGCGGTAAAATAACACATCGTGCCCGCGTGAGCTGCGCTTGGACCATTTGGAAATACGGTTGCCGGTTTTTTCGCTGACGGCCGTGGTGACACCATAACCATCGCTGATAAAATTTTCATCGACGATCGAAAATCCATCGGTAAAGCGAGGCAAAAAGATACTTGCTTTAACCGGTTTATAGCCTGGAATGAAGGAAAGCTGGGCTTCAATATGCCAGCTTTGGCTGTTTTCTGAAGGCTCCAGCGGATAGCCCAATTCGAGCACTTTAACCGCAAAAATCCCAAGGCCAAGGGCGATTAAAACAAGGGCGGTGATAATCGTGGCGCTGGTTTTCATTGATTGTTACTTTATATCGCAGGTGGGTTTAGTCGTAAAAACACGTGACACATCAACGATTAGTTGCGTATTGAGCATGTTTCGACCGATCAAGATCGGGTAATTAAAATGATCGCGGTCGGCCAGATTGGTTTCGCCCTTCAACAGCTGGTTGCCAATGCACAGCGACATGATAACCACAGGGCGCTTGATGGGCATACCTTCTTTGCTTTTGATTTTGGTCCAGCGCACAATTTTGCGCTCCAGCGTCACTTCGTGTTTTTTGTCTAAATCCACACGAAACAACACATATTGTTCTTTGTCGCGTTTGAAAATTTTGATGATTTCGGCGTTGATTGAGGATGTTTTTGCACCCGTATCGAGCTTGGCGCGCGCATGGTCTTTCACGGCAGGAATACTGGCCGTTTCCAGCCAGCCACGCAGCTGCGCCGTGCCGATTTTTTGGGTAGCGGCAGGGCCCGTTGCTGCAGGTTTAGCCTGCGCCTTGGCAACAGGATCAATGCTGGTTTGTGAGGTGGCATCGGGTTGACTGGCGATGGCTAAAATAAGGGATGCGCAGGCTGCAATGCCCACGATGAAGCGATAGGAATGTTTTTTGATGAAATCCATGGATGCGCCGCACAATTAGATATGAGTTGAGTTATTAAACAGGACATAAGCGGCAATTTTGACAAAAAATCAAGCACACAATGCGAGCGCTAGGAAACTTATGGCGGCGTGGGGTCAAAAAGTTAAAAACTCTCAGAATTGATCAACGCAAAGTCGGAGGCGTTAAGGCCTGTGACGCCTTGAATGGTCACGCGATTACCGCCGCCTAAATCAATGATGGAATCGCCGCCAGAGATTGTAAGTCGCGCTAGAATATCGGCTGTTGAAGTAAGGGATATGCCACTGATTTTGTCATAAAAATAGACGACATCGCCGCCCGCTGCGCCCGCACCTGTGAAGCCTTGGATCACATCGGCACCGTTAGCATTGCCGATTA
>JAKFUW010000279.1 GCA_021732545.1 Alphaproteobacteria bacterium
TATCTATCAATGGCTTAATGGTGACTTGAAAAAACTCCGGCGTGACTGGAAATAAGCGTGTGTCCATATAATAGTCTCCCTTTCGCAAGAGAGTATAACACAGAAAATAATTTAACAACAGTGCCTATTTCTTTGCGTCTGCGATCTGGCCCAATAAACTGTTTGGAAATCACAAAGGATCGCGGGTTATCGATCACCTGAATGATGCGGTGGCTTAGGGTGTTGGCGGTAAAGGGTTTGACCACAAATTCAGTCACGCCCGAATCACGTGCTTTTTCGACGTCGTGGGTTTCTGCCCGACCTGTGAGCATAATGATAGGGATATCGCGATGCACGAGATCGTCTGAATGACGTACATAATGAACAAAGTTCATGCCATCAATCGGTTCCATCGGCCACTCGGTAATCACCATATCGATCGAGCGATGACGTAATATCTCAATGGCTTCTGCACCATTGGTGGTCATGTGAATGGTGCGAAACCCGAAACTCTCAAGCACGCTTTTAACTAGGCGTGAGATGCGCGGATCGGGGTCTGCGATCAACACTTCAATTTGACGTAAGCGGTCACGTTTTCTGGAAGAAGGACGTTTCATAGCATCAGCGATCTTGGTTGTATTTATCAAACCTGAGTTTAATCGTTTTTAATTTGTTTTTCCAGCACTTCCCGAGCTAGCGGTAACGTGATGTTACGCCCCGTTTGCAGCGCCGCGTGGTCCAGTCTGTTGCAAAAATCTAACACCTCATGATGCGAGCGCTCCAGATGTTTGAGGGCGTAAGCGATGATATCATGCGAAACGTGGAGTTGGCGATCGCTGAGCAATTTTAGCATGAGTCCTTCCAATAAGGCGTCGTCTGGTGCTTCAATCGCAATGGTTGGCATGGCTTTCAGGCGCGAATCCAGATCGGGCAGGATCGTTTCCAGTCGCGCAGGGGGCAGGGTGTGGGTAAACAGCGCCGAAATGATGTTGTGTTTTAGGTGATTGATAAGGTGAAACAACGCTTCTTCGGCGGCTTGTGTGTGGGTGGGGAGCGCGCCATCGATGATGATGGCGGTGCGCCCTGCAACTAATTGTGCGGGGTCGGCGTCTAAGGTGGCGGGGTTAAGCCAGCGCGCATGAGATAGGTGCGCCCACAGATGTGCCAGATGCGTTTTGCCGCAAGCGCGCGGGCCATAAAGCCACAACATGGTGCCGCCGCGCCAGTTGGGCCATTGCATGATGGTATCATAGCTGGCGCGATTGCTATCGGTTACGATAAAATCATGCGCGGCGTAGCTTGGGGTGGTACCCAGATCGATCAGAAATTGGGTCATGAAGGGCGTTTGGTTGCGCGTGATGTGCTTTCAATATAATAATCGCTGGCCAGATATCGCTCGATCGCAAAGCGCACCAACACTCCAATAACGGCGGTGACAGGAACGGCTAAAAATACGCCCACAAACCCGAACAAGCTCGCACCGGCTAACATCCCGAATATCAGCCACAACGGGTGAAGCCCTACTTTTTTGCCAACCAGCTTAGGCGTCAGCACATAGCCTTCAAACATCTGGCCGATGATGAAAATGCCAACCACCACGAGGATATCTGAGGTTTGGTCAAATTGCAGATAGGCCATGCCGATGGCAAAGATGGCGGTGAGCACCGTTCCCAGATAGGGGATGATGATGATGATGCCGCCAAACAGGCCAATCAGCACCGCAAAATTAAGGCCAGCGAGGCTCAGAGTAATCGCGTAATAGGTGCCCAAAATAAACATCACATTCAGCGTGCCGCGCACAAAGCCTGAGATAGCGGTGTCGATGTTGAGCAGTTGCTCATGAATGACGGGGGCGTGCTGACGTGGAAGTAGCGCGTTGATTTTGATTTTGATCCTGTCCCAATCGCGCAGCAAATAAAAGGCCACCACTGGCGTAATCACCAGTAGCGACACCAGATTGATCAAAGCAAAACCTGATTTTAAGATGCTCTTAGTGAGCCCCGTTGCCAGCGCCACCAACTCATCGGAAATGCCAGTGACCGCTTGCTTGGCCGAATCGATCTGTGCAGGCTCTAGCGTGCTTGTCCACATTGCAAAGCTCGTCTCCAGCTTAGATTCCAGCGCGGCGATGGTAGCGGGCAAGGTTTGCATTAATTCGCTAAATTGATGGCTGATAAGTGGGATGATAATCATCAGCAGTGTTGCGATTCCGATGAAAAAAAGTGCCGTAATTAAGGTGGTGGCAAAAGGGCGCGAGCAGCCGATGCGCTCGAGCTTGTCTGCGGCAGGGTCAAGGAAATAGGCAATCGCAATGCCGACCACAAAGGGCAATAAAATCGCTTTGATCGCAAATAAAAACGCAAACAATGCGCCCAGCACCAACAGCCAGAAAATCCAGCTACGAGAGGTTGATGATGGAGTGGTCATAGTGCATTCCTTTTAGAAGGTTGAAATGATCCATGGTGTATTTTCAGTCACCACGTTCAGGCCGTTACTTTCCATGATCTCTTTCAGGCTTTCTGGCGTGCCATTATAATAGAGCGTGGCTTGCGCGGATTGAATGTTAATCGAGCCAACATCCAGTTGCACCACGCCTGGCAATTTACGTAAGGCATCTTGCGTTTTCACCCAATCGCCCAGGCGGCGAAACTCCACTTGCAACGCAATCGTTTTGGCGTTGGCGAGTTTTTTTTCAATCTCGCCCTCATAAAGCCGCGCAATTTCCTTGAGCTGGTCGGCCACGTCGCGCGCGGCATTGGGCAATAATGATTCGGGTGCGTCGCCCGCATTATTCACCTCAAACGACACTTCTTTGGTTTTGTCGAGTTTTTCGCCCAAGCGCCGCATGGTCACGCGCACACGAGCTGGTGTCTGGTCGCGGATCACCTGCGCACGCACCACCACAATTTCATTCGTGCCATAGCGTTTTGCCATGTCTTTGAGCGACGAAAACCCATAGCCCAAAATGGTCGCGCTATCGGTGATCGTCATATCTTCGGGGTCGCCGTAAGGCACAATCAATAAATTCTCGCCGCGTTCCAGCGCCACACTGTTCCAGATGCTGCGCCACGCATTGTCGGGTTCCCACATCAGGGTTTTGTCGCCATCGGTCAGCACCGGCAACACCAGCACCGGCTTGGCATTTTCATTTGTGGCGGTGGTATCATCGCTTACCACTAATCTGCCCACGCGGTCAGTCGATACACTCACCAAATATTCGGCCAGATAATGATTGCCATCCGCTTTTTCATGGGTGAGCTGATAGCCGCGAATGAATCCATAAATCTGTTCGGTCGTCATCGATTTGGCGATGGCATCGGCTTTGTCGGGCGCAAGCTTGGCGAGGGTTAAAAAGAAGGCGCGTTTTTTGGCATAATCAATCGCTTTGTTTTGCGCATCCACTGGAGAATTGCCATTGATATCAGCCAGCACTTTCACATCTTCAGTAGCAGCGATGGCTGTGATAGGGGCGATCATAATCGCCCATACCAAAATCCATAGACCTAACATGCGAGCAAGCGTGATCATAAAACCTACCTGTTTTTTGTGTGGGTGATTCTTGCTAAAGCCACACTTGTCGCGTAAGACAATAGAATAGATCACCTTGAGATCAGGAACTTACACATAATGGCAACAAAAAACAACCCTTCTGAACGACTCACTTATGCAGGCTCTGGCGTGGATATTGACGCGGGCAATGCCTTGGTGGAAGCCATCAAGCCTGCCGCCAAAGCCACGAATCGGTTGGGGTCGATGGGAGGCTTGGGCGGCTTTGGCGGGTTATTTGACCTGAAAGCCTGCGGTTATCATGACCCGATTTTGGTATCCGCAACCGACGGCGTGGGCACCAAATTAAAGGTCGCGCAATTGGCCAATCTGCATGATTCGATCGGCATTGATCTGGTGGCGATGTGCGTGAACGACTTGATTGTGCAAGGCGCTGAGCCATTCTTTTTCCTCGACTATTTTGCGTGCGGTGGGCTTGATATTAAACAGGCAACCGCTGTCATTCAAGGCATAGCCCTTGGTTGCAAACAGGCGGGTTGCCAACTGATTGGTGGTGAAACCGCTGAGATGCCCGATATGTATGCTAAAGGCGATTATGATCTGGCGGGATTTTCGGTGGGCGCGGTCGAGCGCGATGCGATGCTGCCCAATCTGGACGCCATGAAAGCAGGCGATGTGGTGATTGGAATCGCTTCCAGCGGTTTACATTCTAACGGTTTTTCGCTAGTGCGAAAATTGGTGAGCACGTTGCAGCTGGATTGGGCGGCGCCATGCCCGTTTGATACCAATAAAACACTAGCTGTCGCGTTGCTGGAGCCCACGCATATTTATGTCGGATCGCTGATGTCTGCGATTAAAGCGGGGCGGTTGAAAGCGCTCGCGCATATTACTGGGGGCGGGTTAATTGAGAATATCCCGCGTATTTTGCCCGCCCATTTAGCGTGCGAGATTGACGCTAGAAGCTGGCGCGTGCCGCCGGTATTTGAGTGGATTGCGAGCACGAAATTGGTGCCGTGGCACGATTTTGTGCGCACCTTTAATATCGGCATTGGCATGGTGGTGATTGCTGCGCCTGACCAGGCCGATGCGCTGATTGCACAGTGGAATGAGGCGGGCGAACAAGCGCAGATCATCGGCACCGTGACAACGCGCGCGGACGAGGCGGTGCATCTTGCTAATGCGTGGTATTGAGATGGTTGCAAAAACGCGTGTGGTGGTGTTGATTTCAGGCGGAGGCTCTAACCTTCAAGCCCTGATTGATGCCTGTGCGCAGTCACATTTTCCTGCACAAATTGTCTGCGTCATTTCCAATAATCCGGATGCTGGCGGATTAGAAAAAGCCCAGCGCGCGGGCATCAAAACCCGCGTGATTGATCACCGCGATTATGAAAGCCGTGAGGCATTCGATGTTGCGTTGCAAGCGGCGTTGGTGGCAGCGCAAGCGCAGTTGGTATGTCTGGCTGGGTTCATGCGGCTGCTCACCTCTGCGTTTGTGCGGGTGTGGGAAGGCAAAATGCTCAATATTCACCCGTCATTATTGCCATCGTTCAAAGGACTTCATACGCACAGCCAAGCGCTCGATGCGGGCGTGAAATGGCATGGCTGCACGGTGCATATTGTGGTGCCGGAAATGGATGCAGGGCCGATTGTGGTGCAAGCCGTGGTGCCGGTGTTGCCCGAAGATAATGCGCAAACGCTGGGCGCACGCGTGCTGGAACAAGAGCATATGATCTATCCTCAGGCGCTCAAATGGTTGGCGCAAGGAAGTTTGGACGTGGACGGAGTGCAAGTGATGCTCAAAACGCCAGTGAAAATTCCCTATTCGCAAGGTAATCCGTCGGAGGATTAGAGAGGGTTTCCACGGCCTGTCACCCCGCACTTGTTGCGGGGTCTGGTTCTATTGCGGATGGAGATGCCGCAATGAATGCGGCATGACAGAAACGCATTAACCAACAATCTCTTCAGGCTTGAAGAAAAACGCGATTTCGATTGCGGCATTTTCTGCGCTATCGGATCCATGCACTGAGTTGCGCTCAATGCCTTGCGCTATCACGCCGCGTATGGTGCCGAGTGCGGCATTGGCTGGGTTGGTAGCGCCCATCAATTCGCGGTTTTTAGCGACCGCATCGTCGCGTTCCAACACCTGAACCACTACGGGGCCAGAGATCATAAACGACCATAATTCGCCATAAAAAGGGCGCTCTTTATGTACGGCATAAAATTCTTTGGCTTGCCCCTCGCTCATATGGATGCGTTTTTGTGCCACAATCCGAAAGCCGTTTTCTTCAAACATCGCGTTGATGCGGCCTGTTAGATTGCGCTGCGTGGCGTCGGGTTTCAAAATCGATAAAGTGCGCTCAGTAGCCATAAAACATCCCCAAAAGTGATAATAAATAGTCAATTTAGCGCCCTTATACGGATTCGCCTGTGCTTTGTCAATGTGGAACGGTTCTTGCCAATAAGGGGTACTTAAGGTAATGTCCCCAAAATTTTTGCTCAAGAAAAACGATATGATACGCGCGGCAGCTAAACTAATGATACTACTTGTTCTTGCGGGGTGCGACACCACGCAAAGCCTGCAGTCGTTGCGTGCGGCACCGCTTTCAGGGACGCCGTTTGAGATGGCGCTGGCGCGTCATTATTTGACCTTTTCTGAGGCTGAACTCAAACGCTACAATTGGTGGAACTCCAAATATTTCGCCGATAAAGGCCTGCAAGCAGCCTATGGCAAGGCCGCAGGGCCCGAAGCGCCGAGTGCGTGGGATATTCCCGCAGCCTCGCGCGATGAATTGCGCAACGCGCATCAGACACTTTCCAAAAAGCTAACTGCCTCGTTTAAAAAACAAAGTCCCGAATCGGCGGCCAATGCCCAATTTTATTTTGATTGTTGGGTGGCAGAGCAGGAAAAAAACACCGACCCCAAAGCGATTGCCGCCTGCCGCGATGGGTTTTTGGATCAACTCGACGAAACCGACCCGCCGATCGCTCAAGGTGGGCCGCTGGCCACGTCTTTCATGCTCAATTTCCCGTGGGATTCCACGCAAGCGCAAGGGCTCGCACTGCAAGAACTCGATGATCTGGCGCGCACCATCAAGCGTCACCGCAACTACCGGATCATCATCAACGGCCATGCCGATCGTTCGGGCTCAGACGATTATAACATGCAGCTGTCGCAGCACCGCGCTGATTTTATCCGCCAAGTGCTGATCGGGCGCGGGGTGCCGGCCACGCGCGTGGATTATTATGCCTTTGGCGAATCCGACCCCAAGGTGGAAACCGCTGATGGGGTGCGCAACAACGAAAACCGCCGCGTTGAGATTTTTATTGAGTAAAAAAAGGTGTCACCCCGCATTTATTGCGGGGTCTCCATCTGGGAGATGCCGCGTACCGCTTGCGGGATGACGGATCGGATAGGTAGCCTATGATGCACGAACTTCTTGCCGAACTTTCCCAGCGCCAATGGGTGCTGATGGCGGCGTTGTTTATCAGCTTTATAGCCTTTGCGTTGTTACCGTTGGAGCGCTGGCTGGGCGTGGATGCGCTGGCCGCGAGGTTGCGCCGGATGGTGCAGGCGCTGGAGCGTAAGCTCAACCGCAGCAAGCGTGGTACGGGCACGCGGGTCTATCGCGGATTGGTGCTGGTGCTGATGGGCGCGATACCCATTATCGCGCTGGCGCTCGCTTTCAACTGGCTTACCAACCATACGCCCTTTGGTATTTATATTGAAATGGCGGTGCTGGCGTGTTTGTTGCCAGCGGGCGTGGGATTAAAAAAAGCGCGGCGCATTAATCGTGCGTTGGCGAGCAAAAAGCCCGAGCAAGCACGCATTTGGGCAAAAGAGCTAGCCAGGCGCGATCACGCCACCATGGACGATCATACCACAGTGCGGGTGACTATCGAATATTTATCCGAAAATTTGGCCGACCGCGTGATAGCAACCGCTTTGTGGTATCTCGTGTTTGGGCTTGCAGGTGCGGTGCTGGTCAGGTTCATTCATCTGCTCGATAGCCAAGTCGGCCATCGCTCCAAACAGTATTTGGCCTTTGGTTGGGCATCCGCCAAACTCGATGACGCGATGCAATATATCCCTGCGCGGATTGCAGCACTGGTGCTCTGTGTGGCGGCGTGTTTTGTACCGGGCGGCAAACCGATCAAGGCGATATCCACGGCGTGGGGGCAGGCTCGCAAAACGGCATCACCCAACCATGGCTGGCCGATTGCAGCAACCGCAGGCGCACTCGGCATCACCCTCGCAGGCCCACGCCGCCTAGCCGATGGATTAATCGATGATGCGTGGATTGGCACTGGCACCGCCAAATGCACGCGGCGTGATTTGATCCGCGCGCAGTGGCTTTATGGGGTGGGGGTTTGGGTGGTGATTATGGTGCAGGTGATAGCGATAATGCTAAACGATTAGCGGACTCTTGCATCAATCGCTTTGCCGACGTTATTATTTATCATGGCATCGATAGTGCCTTCAGTTCCTGTTTGAGGAATAGCGAGCATTCCTGTGATTCCTGTTTCAGGAATACCCGTTACCTTTGAAAGTACAGATGTCATGGCTGCATTTTCAAAATTCATTTCTTGTATTAATTTTTTCCAATCATCAGCGATTGGCTTATCAATTTTTATTTCACTAGCTTTTTTAGTTGTTGAAAATTGACTTAACGCTTGTTGAGCGGCTGCTTGAAACTTTGGATCAGCAACACGAGCTAAAAATAAATCTAAATTCGTTTTATTGGGAACGTCAGAATGATCCAACGAGAGTGCTTTCGCAAAAAAGGCCGCTTGATTTACACCATCGGTTGTCGCGGTTACCATCTCTTTATGATCTGCATCGCTCATTGCAGGGTCAATTTTTTTATCAATATCCTTGAGTAAAGCATCAAACTTCAAGGTACCAAAGCCAGCTCGTACTTCGGGACTTGTTTTAGCATCTAATGCTCGTGTTTTGATAATAGTTGCTAACTCGCTATATTTAGGATTAGTGAAAATCTCTGTTAAATTTGAGAGGTTCGGCATTTGTCCTTTCTCTGCCAAAGCAGCCAGAGTGTCCAAGCCTTTGTCACCAAATATTTTAGCGATAGCGTCTTTATTTTCGGCAGCAAAGGCAGCACTACGCTTGGCTGCTGCCAATCCAATAGGCGTTTTATCGTCTTGACTCATCGACGCGATAATTTGAGTCTCTAGCTTTGCAGGATCACCCAATAGCGCCAGAACCACTCCCTTGTCTGCCATACTCCATCCCTTCTTTGTAAATACTGGTTGTACCACATGAGCCATTAATATTTCGTTAAGATTATCTTTTGCGCCTGGTGCATTAATGGCATTGGTTAGTTCAGTAGCATTAATATGTTTTGCAAAATCACCTGCTTTGATGGCAGCAATTAGTTTTGCTTTGACACCATCCGTTGGTACATCGATTCCATCTTTTTTAATGGTGGCGGGCATGGTATTCACCATCGCTTCGGCAAATTTTGGATTACCCAAAAGCGACTTAATCACCTCTGGATTTTTCATGATGAGGTCTTTAGCTAATTCAGGTTTTTCTTTAAGCTTTGCAATCTCAGCTTCAGGGATTTTTGCATCTTCCACTGCTTTGATCAGCGCATCACGATTATTAACGACCACGTCTTTAAAACTATCGGGAAAATCACCCAACGCGGCTTTTAAATCTTCTGCTTTCATATTGAGCACATGATCTTTAAAAGCGCCCATAGTGATCGTGTTGAACACACCATTGAGCGCACTTACCCATTCGGGTGGTAAAAACTTAGATAAAAATTCACGACCACCAGCAAAGCCTGAAGCGAGCATGGGGCCAAATGCAAAGAATGCAATCGCTAATATAACAAAAGTACCAAGCCAACCACCAGATGCACCTTCACGCGCTTCACGCGCTTCGCGTTTACGCTCTTCTTCTTCCTCTTCTAATTGTTTTTGTGTCTTAGCCACGCGATATGCCTTCCTATTGCAACTGTTTCATCTTAGCATTTTGGGGATAAAAAAATGTGACGATTGTGTGAAGATTGGCGGGTGAGGGGTGAGGGGCTAAA
>JAKFUW010000162.1 GCA_021732545.1 Alphaproteobacteria bacterium
TATGATTTCGGATTTTTATCGCCCTGCCCCGCCCATGGTTTGGTGCTGCAAGGCGACCGCGATGAGATCGTGCAAGAAAATGCTGTGTCGCAATTGGTGAGCAAACTTCGCGCGCAAAAAGGCCTGAAGATTGATTATAAAGTGATTCCAGGTGCTGACCATTATTACCGCAACACCATGGACCAAATGTGCAGCGAAGTGGAACATTATATTGTGAGCAAAAATGATGAATTGCGCTCGCGTCCGCGCATCAGGCCGGATAGAAAGCGCCGCCAGTTACCGGCCGACGAGCTCCCGTTATCGAAGGAAGCGTAAGCGGCAAACCAAGCCGCGAACGCACTGCCAAAAACGCGAAAGCCTGGGCTTCCAGCGCGTCGCCTTCCCAGCCCACGGCCTCCACAGGTTCGATTCCGCCGAGTTGGCGGTTTAGTTCAGCCATCAGCGCTTTGTTATGGCGACCACCGCCCGCAGCCAGCCACCTTCGCGGCGCATGGGGGAAAAAATCGAGCGCTTTAGCCACGGACGCTGCGGTGAAATAGGTCAGCGTGGCAATCGCATCCTCTTTGTTCATATGCATCACCGGCTCAATTCCAAAGTCATAACGATCCAGCGATTTAGGCGGTGGGCTTGCAAAATAGGTGTCGTATAAATAGCCCTCGATCGCCACACGATTGACCATCCCTGCCGCTGCCAGCGCGCCATCTTTATCGTAATGCGCGCCAGTGGTGCGAAGCACCATATCGTTTATCAACGCGTTGCCAGGGCCGGTATCAAAGGCCAGCAACCACGGGCTATTGGTTTCCTCATCAATCCATGTCACATTCGCAATGCCGCCAATGTTCAAAATCGCCACGGGCTTGGGCAAATCACGCGCCATAGCGGCATGAAACAGCGGCACCAGCGGCGCGCCTTGGCCGCCTTCCGCCAGATCTTTGCTTCTGAAATCAAACACCACATCAATCCCCGTCATGGATGATAATAATGCAGGGTTGCCAATCTGCCATGTTAAGCCAAGCTGCGGCCTGTGATCAATCGTCTGGCCGTGAAAGCCCAGCACATGAATGTCGGCGGGTTTCATATTTGCCTGCTCCAACAGCATTTTCACCGCCTGCGCGTGGCGCTGCGTCAGTTCTTGCGACACGGCAGGAATATCGGCCTGCTGCTGCATGGCAATGGTCAGGCTTTCCTGAAATGCGTCTTCATACGGCACCGTCAGCCACGGCCCACGCTCAAAAACACTACGGCCATCGGTACGCACCAATGCCGCGTCCACCCCATCAAGCGAGGTGCCGCTCATCAGGCCGATTGCCCAGAAGGAGTTATTAGTCACCAGTTGCCAGTCTCCAGTTGTTTAATTGGTAGCAATATGGCATGTGTCGAACCATTGAAGCAATCTTTTACTGGAGACTGACAACTGGTGACTGACGACTTTCTCACAATCTGCCAACAACGCGGCTTTTTTCATCAATGCACCGATGAGGATGCCTTGCGCCAACTGGTGACCACGCAAATAGGCGTGCCGGCTTATATCGGGTTTGATTGCACCGCGCCGAGCCTGCATGTGGGAAGCTTGTTGCAAATTATGTTACTGCGCTGGTGGCAAAAATGCGGCCAAAAACCCATTGTGCTGATGGGTGGCGGCACCACCAAAATCGGCGATCCATCCGGCAAAGACGAAGCCCGCAAAATGCTCACTGATGATGACATCGCGGCCAATATGGACGGCATCAAGCAGGTGTTTGCCAAGTTTTTGACCTTCGACCACTCCCCCCTTGAGGGGGAGTCGAAGAGCGCAAAGCGCGATTCGGTGGGGGGACAAACAGCCTCTAGTACATTACCCCCCACCAAATCGCAAAGCGATTTGGCTCCCCCTCAGGGGGGGAGCAACAACAAAGCCATCATGGTCAATAATGATGATTGGCTGAAAGATTTACCACTCATTGAACTACTACAATATGTCGCTCCTCATTTTTCAATCAATCGAATGTTGACGATGGATAGCGTGAAAAATCGGCTCGATCGTGAGCATGAAATGTCTTTTCTCGAATTTAATTACATGGTGATGCAAGCCTTCGATTTTCATGTATTGAACGCTACGTTGAGTTGCCGCTTGCAAATGGGGGGAAGCGACCAATGGGGTAACATTGTGATGGGGGTAGACTTAAACCGCCGATTAAATGTCGCCAAGACCAAATTTGTTTATCATGCAAATAGCGGCCTTAAGCGTGCTCTTATAGTTGAAAGTGAATCTTATCACAAAGCATTCGGAATGACTTCACCCCTGATTACAACCGCTTCTGGTGCTAAAATGGGTAAAACTGCAGCAGGCGCCATTTGGCTAAATCACGATGAAGCCAATCCGAATTATTCATTAAGTCCATTCGATTACTGGCAATTCTGGCGCAACACCGAAGATGGCGATGTGGAACGCTTTTTGAAATTATTTACTGATCTGGAATTGCCAGACATTGCAAGCATCATGAGCGGCAATATCAACGATGCCAAAAAACGCTTGGCCACTGAAGCCACCGCCATGCTGCATGGTGAGCCTGCAGCGCATGAAGCTGCCGAAACCGCCCGCCAACTATTTGAGCAAGGCGGCATGGGCGCTGCGATGCCCGAATTCACCATAGAGCGCAGTGCGCTTGAAGCAGGAATCCCCGCCTTTAAATTGTTGCACATGGCAGGCCTTGCGGAAAGCGGTGGCGAAGCGCGCCGCCTGATTAAGGGCAATGGCGCAAAGATCAACGATGCGCCATTCACCGCAGAAGACCAAGCCGTGACGCTGGCTGATTTAACAGCAGATGGTTTCATCAAACTCTCCAAAGGCAAAAAGCAGCATATCAAAGTGCTGGTTGCTTAATGTTGTCATGCCGCATTTATTGCGGCATCTCCCTCAACTATAGCACCAGACCCCGCAACTCTTCCATTCGCTCTGCGCTAAGCGCAACCGCTCATGGAATGTGCGGGGTGACAACCTATGGCTTCGGTGCGAGCTTCTTCTCAAGCTCCGGCAAAGGCTGCAAAGGCGCTGGCGTTATCAGCGGAATGGGCGCAGCGCGTTGCGCAGGAAGAATGGGCGCATCGGGTTTGACCACTTGAAACGGTATTTTACCCGATGCTTTTACTGGCGGCTTAACAACCACAGGTTCTTCTTTCTCCACGGATTTTGGCACATCAAACAGATCAAAAAATTTGCGGGTGAATCCTGGCGTTAAAACCGACAATGGATTCACCGAAATCTTGGGGTCATCGTGCGAACCTTTGATGGAAAAATTAAACGCAAATAGGCTCTGGCCCTCGCCGCCTGCCAATGCCTGCCCTACCAACGGAATTTTACTGAGGATAGAATTGAGCACCTGAATCGGCGCGAGGTTACCTTCCAGATTCAACGTATTTTTGCGGATATGAATATCGCCAGAGGTGATGATCGCAAGCGATGGCCCTTTAGCCACCGCATTTTTCATACTGAATTCATCATCCACAAAGGTAAAATCGGTGGAGAGTGTATCGAATTTCATGCCCTGCCCCGTTAGTGTTTGCATGAGTCCAGTCAGCGAACTCAGGTTCAAAACACTGCCCAAAAGCGGCGCATCTTTAAGCACATAATCGGTGATGGTAAAACGCCCACTCAGCGGATTTCCAGCCTTGGAATCATCATAATCGCCTCGTATTTTCAGCTTACCATCCATCATTTCATCGAGCGCATCCACACTGCGCGCCAGATTGCCGGCATTGCTTGAATTCATTGCAAATTTGCGAGTGCTCCCCTCGCGATAAATGCGCATATCCAGATCGCCTTTATCCAGAAATTTCGCATTCACCTGCGCCGATTCGCAGCGCTGCTGGTTACACATCACATCGGCCTTTACATCGCGCAAGCCTTGCTCTTTAGGCAGCCGCACTTCGCGTAAATCTAACGTGAGTGCAATCGCAGGAAACTGGCTGATACTATGTGTTTTCTCATCATCCTCAGGCACGCCCGACAAATCCAGCAATGCGCCTTTAACGCTGAGTTGATCGCCCGCTGTAGACTTCACATAATTCACTTGCGATAAATCCGTTTTACCGATTTTAAACGTGTGAAGCTGCACTGCTTGAAGCTGATTCAACACAGGATCGATTTTGATTTTACCCGCAGCCGTTGCACCCGATGTTGTGAACATAATGGTTGAATAATCGGGCGATGTATCGGGCTTGATCGATAATGATGCCGCCTGCCCTATGGGTTTTTGATAGGCAATATCTTTGATGTTTATCTCGGTTTTGGATAGATCCGCATCGCCCGAAATCGTGTATCCCGCTGGCGAATGCTCGATGGTAGCATCCACCCCGATGGGGCCTTTAAATTCGTCGGATTCTGCCAGGCCAGCGCTCACCAACATCGCCTCACTCAGCGTGCCTTTGATGGAATAAATGCCAGTATCTACTCCCTTTTCTTGATACCCAAACGCAATGTTCTGGCCATTGACCATCCCATCGCCTTTAAAATCGAGCGCGGTGTTGCTGCCTTTGAATGTGCCGCTCGCGCCCAGCACCACCATGCCATTTTTCATTACGATATTGTCCATATTTGCGAGGCTAGCATCGATGTCATATTTCACACCATCCCAATTAATGTTTCCATCGCTGGAATGTTTGCCAAACGCATCAAATTCGAGCTTGATGACACCCTCGGTGTCGCCCGTGGTGCCTGTAAAATCAGCAGGAATTTTGGAGAGAACTTCAAGATAAGGTGGCTGCAAAAATTTCACCACATCGGCAGCAGAGCTTGTGAGTTTTAGCTCGGCTTTCACCGGAGTGTTAGGGTGATTGAGATCGGTAAAAAATAAATTTGCCGCGCTAATTTTTGATCCAGTCATCGCCTTGGCCGACGTAATATCGGCCTTCATAGTAGTGCCGGTAAACATCACCTCACCATTTGCATCGGTTGCTTTGGGAAAGCCTTTGAGATATTCAACGCTCGTATGTTTCACCTTCACATAACTTTTCAAACATTCATCGGGAAACACGTCTTTATCCAGATCGCCCGCTGCAATGCGAAGGCTGGCGGTGCCAAGCTCCGCCATGCCGCCACGGATCGAGGTGGTTGCCCACTCGCGCGAGGTGGGCGCCAGTGTAGCCGGCCAATATTTGTATAAATCATCGACCGGCATCATCTTGGCTGCACCATCAAAATTCACCGCGAGGCCTTCGGGTTTTTGAAGGATATCGCCCACTCCCGATATTTCGGTTTTTCCAAATTTCAACAATAATTCTGATAGTGTGAGTTGTTTATTTTCAAGATTGACAACGCCTTTTGCGATGAACAAATCGGGTGCCAACGTGTCTGTCAAATGCGGTTTAAACGCAATTTTTCCCGTCTCGCCTTTCACATCATAGGCCACTGCAATCGGTTCAAATTGCGTGTTTAAATTCGCACGCAAATCAATGTCCAGCGGCATATCAATCGTTGGTAGCTCAGCGCAATCAAGCAATCCATCGCACAACCATTGTGGGTTTGCGGATTTCATCCACACACTGGCCTTGGCATAAGGCGAGGCATTCGGGCTAATGTTCAATGAAGCATGAGTCGCAATCGTATGATCGTGCAGCTTTAGTTCTGCACCCAGTGTAAGGGCGTGAGATGATTCATCATCCATTTTCCAATCCAGATGCACATGGTTCAGCGCTAGCGAACGATCTTGCGCTTCAAGATAAAGCTGAATTTTTGCATCACGAATTTCCAGATGTGCAAACGGTGTTTTAAACGCTTCATCGCTTTGCGCACCCGCTGCAGGTGCGAGCAATGCAGCAAGCGGCAGTGATTGCGCATTGTTCCCGACCCACAGCCACGCGCCCTCTTTATTTTGCACAATGGTCAGTTGTGGCGATTGAATCACCAGATTTTCAGGAACTATTTTCCCCAGCAACGCATCCCACATATTCAGGCGAATTAACACCTCGGGGAATGCCATAAAAACACCTTCGCTATTGGTTTTTATCGCAAGGTTTATCACATTAATCACCGCAGGATTTTGCCAATCTTCCCATTTGAGCAATGTTTGTTCAATCTCGATGTTAAAGCCCGATTTCTGAGGGTTCAGCGCGGCAATCAACGTGTCATTAAACTGGCTGATATCGCGCGGGGCAAAAAGCAACCAGCCGATAAAACTCGCCACCACAATCGCCACAATGAAAGCCGCACCAAGTAAACACTTGCAGACCAGATAAAGGGGCTTAAGATTCATTGGAAACTAATTTCTGTGGATTATCATGAGTGAGTGGACGTTTCTTGATAGCATCGGCATGCGGCTAAAGGCAAGCGCGCAGCCCATATTGCCGCTGCCTTTTGCGCCTAATGAAGGGAATGTGGCGCTGGCGCACATGCTAACTCAGCTTGAACACGAGGCTGCCCTTGAATGGCAGACTCATCCTATCACCTTGCCGCTGATCCACGCAATGGCGGGCAACTCGCCCTATTTGTCTCGGCTGATGCAGCGCCAGCCTCAATTTTTTATGGATGTGTGCTGCCAATCGCCTGAGAAAATGCTAAATGAAGTGCTTGAGGCCATGCGGGGGTGGCAGGTGGGGGCAATGACGCAGCCTGAAGTGATGCGCCACCTGCGCGAGGCCAAGCAGCGCGTGGCATTGCTGTGCGCGATGGCAGATGTAGCGAGTGTGTGGGATGTGATGACGGTGACGCGCGCACTATCGGATTTTGCGGATGCTGCGATTATCAAGGCGACCGATTTTTTATTATCGCAAGCCGCCAAGAAAAATGAGTTGGCACTTGCCGACATTAACAATCCTCAAACGGGTAGTGGATTGCTGGTGTTGGGGATGGGAAAATTAGGCGCGCACGAGCTGAATTATTCCAGCGATATTGATCTGATTATTTTATTCGATTCGCAAGCAGCACCCTATATTGGCTCGAAAAATGTGCAGTATTTTTTCACCAAATTTGGGCAAGACATCACCACCTTGCTGCAAGAGCGCAGCGTGGATGGCTATGTGTTTCGCACCGATTTACGGCTACGCCCCGATCCGCGCTCCACACCGCTTGCAGTGCGGCTGGATTCGGCGATTAATTACTATGAAAATCTCGGCCAAAACTGGGAACGCGCTGCGATGATTAAAGCACGCCAGATTGCAGGCGATGCGCAAACGGGAGCCTATTTTAACGAGCATATGGTGCCTTATATCTGGCGCAAACATCTCGATTTTGCATCGATTGCCGATATTCACTCGATCAAGCGCCAGATGAACACCCGCGTGGGCCAAAAAATGGCGATTGGCGGGCATAATATTAAGCTCGGGCGTGGCGGCATCCGCGAGATTGAGTTTTATGTGCAAACCCAGCAACTGGTGTGGGGAGGGCGGATGCCGCAGCTTCGCACGCAACCCACACTCGATACGCTGCAAGCCTTGGTGCAAGCGGGTCACGTCACGGATGAGAACGCAAATATCATGGCAACATCCTATCGTTTTTTGCGTCGTGTGGAACATTATTTGCAAATGATCGACGATCAGCAAACGCACACCCTGCCTGAAACCGATGAAGAACTGCTGCGCCTTGCGATGTTTTTGGGTTATTCGGGCATCTTTGATTTTTGCAAGGAATTGTTATGTTATTGCAACATTGTGCACGAAATTTATACCGATTCAATGCAAGGCACTCCGCCGCTTTCCGTCGATGGCAATCTGGTGTTCACAGGGGTTGAGGCGGATCCCGAAACTCTCAAAACCCTAAGCAAATTGGGTTACAAACAGGCAGTGAGTGTTTCGGACATCATCCAAAGCTGGCATCGCGGCAGCCGCAGAGCCACGCGTACCAAGCGCGCGCGCCAGCTTCTCACCGAGATGATTCCAGCGCTGCTGACCACCTTTGGCGATACCGCCAACCCCGACAATGCCTTCATGCGGTTCGATGATTTTATCACCAATCTTCCCGCTGGCGTGCAGATTTTTTCATTGCTCAATGCGCGGCCAGAAATTCTGGAACTGCTTGCGCATATTTTGGGCAGCGCCCCTGCCCTTGCTGAAATTTTAAGTAAGCAACCGCATTTACTCGATGCGGTGGTGCAGGGCGGCTTTTATAACACGTTGCCACCTCGCGCCCAGCTGGAGCTTGATCTGCGTGAGAAACTCCATTTTGCGCAAGATTACGAAGAAGCCTTACGCATTTTGCGCACCTATAAAAATGAGCGCCAGTTTCAAGCAGGCGTGCAGATGCTCAAAGGCCTGGGGAAAGCCTCTCAGATCAGCCGCTTTTTATCGGATTTAGCAGAGGAAATTTGTGACCAACTGATTCGCGTGACGCGTGAGGAATTTGCTCGCACCCATGGTCATATCCCGCAATCGCATTTTGCCATTATCGCGATGGGAAAATTGGGCAGTCGCGAGCTAACATTTGGGTCTGATTTGGATATCATTTTTATTTACAGTGGCAATGATATTTCGCTCCATTCGGATGGTGCCAAATCGGTGGATTTAAAAACCTATTATAACCGCCTGTGCTCGCGCATTCTTAACGGTTTCACGCTGCTGACCAAAGAAGGTAGCCTCTATGAGGTGGATACACGTTTGCGGCCATCGGGCGGTGATAGCACGATTGCCACCCACATTGATGCGTTTGACGAATATTTTAAAAAAACCGCGTGGGTGTTTGAATATATGGCGCTCACCCGCGCACGCGTGATTTGCAGCGATGATGCACCGTTGAGGGATTCACTCGCCGCGATGATTCGCACCCATTTGGGCTATGCACGCGAACCCAAAGAGTTGGCCAACGAAGTCCGCCGCATGCGCGATAAAATGCTTGAAAAACACAAAACCGATAATCCGTGGCACATCAAACATGTGCGTGGCGGCGCCATTGATATCGACTTTTTTGCACAATATCTATTGCTGCGCCATGCCCATGCTCACCCCACCCTCATTCAAACCAACTCGGCCAATGTGTTCGCCGCCGCTGCATCGGCTGAAATATTAGGATTTGTGCTGGCTGAAAAATTCATCGAGGCGCATCGGTTTTTATCAGATTTACTAAGCTTTTTAAGGCTCACCAGCCCCAATTCACAAATTGAAATTTCCACGCCCGTGGGGTTGAAAAACCTGCTAGTGGAACGGTTTGAAATGGAACATTTTGAAGCCCTTGAAGCCAAGCTCATCGCCACTGAAATCTTTGTGTTTGAGCACTATGAAAAAATGGAACATTTTTAGATAGTTGTGTCACCCCGTCGAATGACGGGGTCTGGTTTTTTCCGCCAGACCCCGCAACACGTGCGGGGTGACATTTCTTAAAATACTTGTATCTCAGTAAAATTGCCTTATCTTCTTATGATATATTGAATTGGAGAATCACCATGCCGGCAGCTGCTAAAAAAACCTTGTCTGAACTTGCCGTGGGCGATAAAGCCCCCGCTTTCAATTTGCCTGTTGATGGTGGCGAAGTGATCGACATTGCCGACTATAAAGGCACAAAAAATGTGGTGATTTATTTTTACCCCAAAGACTATACGCCGGGTTGCAC
>JAKFUW010000107.1 GCA_021732545.1 Alphaproteobacteria bacterium
ATTTAAGGCAGATGCGTATCGCTATTAAAAAGTCACCAGTCGTCAGTAGCCAGTTCTCAGTTTTTGCTATAGTTACTGATGACTTGCAACTGGTAACTGGCAACTAATCTATGATAGATGATCCCGAAATCCGGCAAATCAAAGCTGAAAATGAACGGTTGAAAACGGACAGCCGCCGCTTTGCCAACATCATCAATCTATCGGCCAATGCTATTTGGCAGCGCAACGCTGAGTTGGCTTTGGTCTATTGCAATTTATCCTTCATGGAAATTGCCGAACAAGACGATGATGAATCGCAAGGCATGCAAGATACCGAGCTGTTTATGGGCGAGCGCGATGCGTGCAAAAAAGCGTGGGCGGCCAATGAAGAGCGCGTGTTTGAGCAGCATATTGTGGTGGAGGGTCAGCGGCGGCTCTATCGCGTGCGGATCACGGTATCGCATGCGGATCATTCGATCACCGGTTACGCGGTGGATATTACCGAGCAGGATTTAATCCGTGATGAAGTGCAGCGCCATATTTCCGCGCAGCATGATTTTTTGGAAAGCTCCACCAGCGCGATGGCGATTTTTGGTGCCGATATGCGGCTGCAATCCTATAATTTTGCGTTTGTGGCTTTATGGAAACTCGAAGAGGGATGGCTGGATACCGCGCCAAATTATGGCGAGATTCTGGAAGCCTTGCGTGAAAAACGCCGTTTGCCTGAGCAATCAAACTTCCCCGCTTTCAAGCAGCAACAACAAAAATTATTTAAGGCGTTGATTGAGCCGCACGAAGAATTCTTTTATCTGCCGGATGAAAAAATTATCCGCGTGCTCGCCATTCCGCATGCGCTTGGTGGTTTGTTATTCGCCTATGAAGACGTGACCGATCGCCTCGCGCTTGAACGATCATATAACACTCTCATTGCGGTGCAGCGCGAGACACTCGACAATCTGCACGAAGGTGTGGTGGTGATTGGCATGAATGGCCGCATCAAACTTTCCAACCCCAATTTTGCAACGCTGTGGAAGTTGCAGGAGCGCTATATCAGCACCGACCCGCATGTGCGCGAAGTGCTCGATTTATGCCGCGAATATTTTGACGAAGATGATTGGGACGAGTTCAAAAGCGATTTTGTTTCGCGCTTGCAGCACCGCATTCCGCAAAGCGGACGCATCGAGCGCACCGATGGCATCGCACTCGATTGGCGGATTGTACCGCTGCCCGATGGCGCAACGCTTTTAACCTACACCGATGTGACCGATACCACCTTGCTGGAGCGATCACTGCGTGAACGCAACGATGCGCTGGAAGCGGCAGACCGTTTGAAGTCTGAGTTTTTTGCCAATGTATCGTATGAATTGCGCTCGCCGTTGACCTCGATCAGCGGGTTTTCGGATATTTTGCGCAATTAATATTTCGGCAAGCTCACCGAAAAGCAGGGCGAATATGTGGAAGGCATCCATCAATCGTCGCAGCATCTGGGGCAGCTGATTAATAACATTCTCGATCTGGCGAGCATTGAGGCGGGCTATATGCAGCTGGATATGTCGGAGATTGACGTATTCGATATGTTAGAAGCCGTGTTGCTGCTGTTGCGCGAACGCCTGAAGGTGCTCGATCTGACCATCCGCAAAGAATGCAAGCCCTCGATTGGGGTTATCTATGCCGATGAAACCCGCATGAAGCAGGTGCTGTTTAATCTGCTGAGCAACGCCGTGAAATATTCCAAAGCGGGCGGCATCATCGAGGTAGGCGCGAGTGCCGAAAATGATGATCACATCACCATCTGGGTGAAAGATCAGGGTGTGGGGATTGAAGATGATAAACATCTCGCGGTGTTTGATAAATTCTATCGTGCGGGCGCATCCAGCGGCCAGCAATCGGGTTCGGGTCTTGGCCTATCCATCGTGAAAAGCTTTATTGAGTTGCACGGCGGCAGCGTTTCGCTTACATCCGTGGCGGGTGAAGGCACCATAGTCAGTTGTGTTTTGCCGCGCCGTCCTAAAACACTTGCGTAAAAAGGTTTATATTATGCTGCGCGCAATCAGAATCGCACATTCCGCATTTAATCCCTTTTGGATCGGGTTCCCTGCTTTTTGTGGCGAACTTTGCTCCTCCCCTCGTTTACGGGGGGAGGAAGATCACGCGTTAAGTGCGGGGTGTGCATTGATCTTAAAAGAGACGCGTGTCACGATTATAATAAATGCCGTCTTTGCGAGGAGTTGCGCGAAAGCGCACGACGAAGCAATCCATTACCAAAGAATGGATTGCTTCGCTCGTTTCACTCGCTCGCAATGACGCTGATGTGAAAGGTAAATAACATGAATCGTTTTATTCTCACCCTTTCGTGCCACGATGTGCATGGCATTGTGGCCGCTGTTTCGGCATTTTTGGCGCGTCATAATGGCTTCATCAAAGAATCAACGCAATTTGGCGACCCCGTCACGCAGCGCTTTTTTATGCGCGTGGATTTTGAAGCAGGGCCGGATTCTCCAGATGAAAACTCATGGAAAATATTGTTTGAAAGCGACATTGCCAAGCCCTTTGCGATGGATTGGAAGCTTCACGATGCCTCGCGCAAACAGCGCGTGGTGATTTTGGTTTCCAAATATGGCCATTGCCTGAACGATCTGGTGCATCGTTTTCGCTCAGGCACCTTGCCGATTGAGATTGCGGCGGTGATCTCCAACCATGAAGATATGTGGCGTTTGTGCGAATCCAACGACATCGCCTATCATTGTTTGCCCGTTACGTCTGAGACCAAGCTAGAGCAGGAATCGGCGCTGTGGCAGCAAATCAAGAGCTACGATGCCGATGTGGTGGTACTGGCGCGTTATATGCAGATTTTATCGCCTGGCTTATCGGCCAAACTCGCAGGCCGCGCCATCAACATTCACCATTCCTTTTTACCCAGCTTCAAAGGCGCAAAGCCGTACCATCAGGCCTATGAGCGTGGCGTGAAAATCATTGGTGCCACGGCGCATTATGTGACCGATGCGCTGGATGAAGGGCCGATTATCGAACAAGAAGTGGCGCGGGTGGATCACGCCGATAGCGCCGATGATTTAGTGGCGATTGGCCGCGATATCGAATCCGTCGTGCTCGCCCGCGCCTTGAAATATCACACCGAACACCGCGTGCTGATCAATGGATCTAAGACGGTGGTGTTTCGTTAGATCGCTTGACCACGTGCCAGTTCGCCATGGCGGTTGTGGTTGGCTTCAAGGCTTTCTTTCAGCATGACGAGTAAACTCACTAACCCTTCTGAGCCGACTATTTTTCTTTGAGAAACTTCTTCTATTGCTTTTTCAACTTCTGCTTTTAGCGCTGCCGCTTTTTCTGGTCTGATAAGTTGATCGCCTTTACCACGATAGAGTTCTCCTAATTGTAGGCCTTCAGTTGTCTCATAGTGTGTGGTAAGAGATTCAACATCACTCATGGGGGTTGGATATTTAGATTTTGGTATGTTGAGGCGCTCTTTCAATATTGTTAAAAAAGTTGGATTAAGACGTTTCATGGTTTCATTCGATTCTGCAATATTTAAGATCCTATCGCATAAAACCAATAATTGGCGAGGTGTTTCCGCAATTGGTGCGCTGCTTCGGATTTGTGGCCCAGCAAATTTGCCAATTTCAGGCATGAGCGAGCGTATCATTTCATTGGGTGTTTGACTGGTGCTGATTCGAGCAATGAATTCTAATTCTTGTAACGAGCTCATGGCGGCATTCTGTAATGGCTCCATCTCGCTCTGACTAATGGTCAGGCCGTTATGTTCGAGAATTTTTTTTGCATTATCTGTGGAGTATCCAGCTTTTTCTAATGCAGTTGTAATGAGTTCGTTTAATGCTTGCCAATGGTCAGTAATCTGGGTGGTAACGCCGATGTCACTTAAAAATTCTCGAAGTGGTTTAGGAGCACGATCTTGGTCAATTAACATTCGGCCTGCAAAAAGGCCAATCATTGTCATCGCTGGGTGATGTGCAGGGGAACCAATCATCTTTCCTTTGTCGTAAGGAACTTTCAGATGAATTGGCTGCTGATTGGAAGGATTTATCAAGCTGATGTGAACCTCATTCAGCTGCTTAATACCAAAAGACAATTCATTTTGCCAGCGATCAGGTGAGTCAGAGTGGACTAATGTGTGAATCTGGTTGCTTAGATTGATTGGGATATTAGGAGCTTTAGACATTTCAAATATTTTTTGTTGAGCCGTTAAGCGTTGCCATAAAAATAACAATGAGGCACCTTGCTCAGGATTTTCTAGTAACTTTAAGGTGTCAACCTCATTTTGAAGGATCTTTTTTAGTCGCTCCAGTTCAGGGTTATCCTTTTCGTTAGATGCGTGCGTTAAAATAGCATCAAGTTGTGGCAGGTAAGTGTGGGTAAATTCTGCGTGGCATGCTCCCGATAATGTATCGGATAGTTGGGTATTAAAATCATTGTTTTCTGAAATAAAAGCCGCGTTTGCTTGCCCACCTTTTAAACGTAGCAGTTTGTGGGCCTGATTGATTAAACCACCATACCAGCCAAGATGTTTGTCGTTTCGGGTTGGAGCGATTGTACTTTTTAAACGAAATGTGGGTGCCTCAACTTTGATAGAGCCTAAGGTTTTGTGGTTACTGGTTCTGAAAAGTTCGATATCGCTTACCGAGACATGCAGCAAATCTGAAACGAACATCCCCAAATCGTGGATAGATGGCGGGGCAGCAAGTGAATAGTTTAATGTTGAGCGATCCGATGGTTTCATAAGTAAGATTATCATATTCAACTTTGTGGTTGCGTGACAATTTTATGAAATTAGCCCTGCACAAGTTCACTACAAAACCTGCTTTAGCGCCTCGATCTCGTGCTGCGCCATGTTCCGTAGTTCTTTTAGCTGCGCTGGTATATCCATGCTCTCGTGAAATACAGCTGTGATGATGATGGTATTTTTATCATGTTCCTGAAAGGCCACATAGCGATGTTCCACCAGATGAATGGAAAAAGCGGTGTCCTTAGCAAGCTCGTTGCGATGCGGCGAGTTAAATGTGCGGTGGTTATCGGCGATGTGTTGCAGGCCAGCCAGAAACTTAACTCGGTATTTTTCCGCTTGTGCATGCCCCCATTTGTAATGAGTATCGCTCAATGCTTCCCAGAACTGGCGCTCTGCAGTCGCGGTCATAATATAAATGTTGCGACGCATTATTCGCCGTCTGTTTCAAGTTCATCTAAAAAAGCCTTTGATCGGGATTCAATGTCTTCAGATGAAAATAATCGCCCATGCTTAATATCTTCCTGAGATTTCAAAAGCTCACCAAATACATAAAGCCGCTGCGATTCTTTTTCCATATCGCTGCGGATAAGGGCGCGGACATATTCGCTGGGGGTGGCATAGGCTTGTTTGCCGTTGGTGCGAAGGTCAACATAGGCGCGCATTTCATCGGGCAAACTGACATGTAAACTGCTGGTCATGGTGGGCATCCTTTCCATCATTCGCTAGGCACTGTTAGCTAATTCTACTATGACTTGCTACAAATAGCGGCTTTTCAATCTTCCGTTGCTCATGTACCTAAAAGTACACTGCGCTACGGGTCTTGAAAACTCGCTATTTTCGCTTCGTCCTAGCGAATTAGCTAACAGTGCCTAGCATTCATCATGTAGCAAATGAACGAAAATGTCAATAGATGACATTGGTTGTGACTCTACGCAAACCAGCTATAGAGCGCGCTTTGGGCGAATTGGATGAGCAGGATGAGTACGATGGGGGACAGGTCAATGCCGCCCATATCGCCGAAGGCGCGGCGCATCAAGCCACGGATGGGGGTGATAACGGGTTCGATCAGGCGATCAAGCACCAGCTTCACTTTTTTCACGATCGGGCTGAAGGGGTTGATGATTTCAAAGCTGATCAACATGCCGATAATTGCCCACGCGATGACACAGATGTTGTAAATGCCCAACACGTTACTGATTAATTCGATAAATGGCGCCATACACACCCCCTACTTATGTTGTAAAAATCACTCACTTGCGTCATCGCGAGCATCCTTAAGGATGCGTGGCGATCCATAAAAAAGACTGGATTGCCGCGCTCACAATGTTCGCTCGCAATGACAAGCTTTAAAAACTGTTCATAGACACTCTGATTAAATTATGCTAGGGTTAAAATCAATCGGGGAAAATGTTTAGTATCCTTTTATGCCTAAAGTATTCGGGCATGAGTCAGCCATGTAGGTATCTCCGTAACATTAAACTAAAATGTTGGCTGTATTTTCGCAATGATTAACTCTTGGTTAATTTTTCTCGTGTAACATACACTCAATATTAAAGTTTAGTAGGTTTGATACGTAATCGACTTAACCAATAAAAAGCATGGAGCTTGACGATGACAGTTTCTTCTCTTACCCAACTTGCGGGTGGCCAAAGCGCTGCCCTTAGCCAAACCAATTCCAATCTCGCCCTCAGCATTGCTCGGCTTGCCAGCGGCAACCGATTGACGCAAGCTTCCACCGATGTGGCAGCGCTTTCAATCGCAACGGGGTTATCAACTCAAGTCAGCAGCCTGCGTCAGGCATCGCTCAATATCGCGCAAGCCTCGAGCTTTTTACAAGTGGCCGATGGCGGCGCGCAGCAGATCGGAAATATCCTTCAGCGGTTGCAAACGCTGTCCACGCAATCTAATTCTGGCATCCTCAGTGATGCGAACCGCGAGGCGCTTAATACCGAATTTCAAGGCCTCACTGCCGAAATTGATCGCTTGGCGGGCAACACAAACTTCAACGGCGTATCCTTGCTCAATGGCTCGCTTTCGGGCAATAGCGCGGTGGCAACCAATGCGGGAACGGGCGCGCAAGCATCCGGCAACATCAGCTTCACTGCCAACGTTCTGGGTGGTCAGACCATCAACTTAAACGGCGTATCGTTGGTAGCGGGTGTCGATTTTGCGGTGGGTGGCACGGCTGCCCAAACCGCACAAAACCTTGCGACGTCGCTCAATGCCGATGCTCGCTTTGATGGATTTAGTTTTGATGCCAGCGGCATCACACTGGACATTCAGGCCGAAGTGGCAGGGCAAGCAGGTAATCAATTCGTGATCAATCAGGCGGCATCCACTGCAGGCGCGAGCTTTGTGGTTGGCGGTGACGCGTTGACGGGCGCTGGCAGATTCTCGCTGCAAGGCGGCACGAATAGCGGCCTTTCCGTTGGCGATACGTCGGTATCGGGTACGGTGGGCAATAATCTTGTTACCAACCTCAATAATCAACCAGCAACTTCGACGATTCAGTTTGGTAGCGCTGCCGATATTGTGGCGGGCAACACCTTGCAAGTGGATAATGGCGAAGGCGGATTCACCACTTTCACGTTTGTAAACGGTGCGCCTGCAGCTGCCACTGATATCCAGATTGGCTCCACACTGGAAGAAACGCTGCAAAACACAGCCTCCACATTGGAGAATTTTGTCGGTGCAGGTGATTTTGGCACGCGCCAGCTTGATTTTTCAGTCGATGGCAATTCGCTGGTGATTCAAAGCGAAAATAACGGCAACCCGCTCGATGCCGTGGGCGCGCCTTTGAACCTTGCGCTGGGCACTGCGGGCGGGTTCATCAGCAACACTACTCTCAATAATGGTTCAACCGGAGGCGTGAATGTCAATAACGTGACAAGCTCAGGCTTTACGGGTCAAATTCAAGGCTTCAGCGCGACTTTCACGGGCGTGGCTAATCAAGCGCAATTAAGCGTGCAAGTGGGCAACGACACCTTTACCGCCACGGTCAACAACACCAACGCAGCGGCCAATAATACGGTGCGTTTCACCAGCGCCAATGGCGGTTCGTTCGATGTCACCTTGGCAGGTGGAAATGGGAGTGCGGTGAATAGCCAAGCGGATGCCAATAATTTTGCAACCAGGCTCGATGCGGCGTTTAGCACATTGGAATTCAGCCAGCAACGCGAAGTCACCAGCTTTAATGGCACCGGCAATCTGGTGGGTGCATCGTTTGAGTTAAACAGCCAGAATTTCTCTGGCTTGCGCGTGCAGGATGTAAACGTCACTGCGGGCGGCACGGCATCATCGCTTGAGGTGAACATCAGCGGAACCACCTTTCGCGCCGCTAATCTGGGGCAAAGCATCGGCGCTGGCTAACGCGTGACGCTGACGGCTGATAATGGCGATACCCTGATCTTTACCAACGGCGAAAACAACATCAGCCTTGCCAATAATGCCGATGCCATCAGCTTTGCCGACGCTTTGAGCCGCGATTTTGGTGTGCAGCAAGGCGCAGGTGGTGCCACGTTCCAAGTGGGAGCCGATGGCAGCGATTCGGTGGAGCTTTCGATTGGTAATTTAAGCACCAGCGCATTATTTAATGGCCAAAACCTTGATATTTTAAGCTTAGAAGGCGCGCAAGCGGCGTTCTCGGCGATTGGTTCAGCCATTAATTCGCTAACCGCCCAACGCGCCAATATCGGCTCGTTCCAGCAGTCGCTCGATTTCACCGCTGCCAATGTCGATTCCGCCATTCAAAACCAGGATGCAGCTCGCGCAGTGCTGGCCGATACGGATTTTGCGGAAGAATCGACCGCCTTTGCCTCGCTCACCGTTCAGGCGCGTGCAGGCATCGCGGCATTGGCGCAAACCAACCGTTTGTCGGGCAATCTGTTGCAGTTGCTGGGTGGGTGATCCACTTTTATATTCTTAAAAAAAAAGCCCGCAGCAATATTGCTGCGGGCTTTTTTGTGTAAGGCATAATTGGTTATTTGCGCTTTGCAAATAACGATCATTATCTTTGAATTTCTTCTTTTATTGATTGAAGTTTATCTAGCAACATTTTGGCTGAAGATTTGGAAGTGACTGGAGTTGACAATGTCTCCGTTATCTTAGTGAATCCCTTGCGGTCTCTTTCTTGTATTACTATGTCAAATGCCTCAGATAACCCTCTTTTAAACTGCTCAAGCACCTCTTCAGCTTTATCACCATAAGCACGTTCTATAAGGTCACCAATATTTTGAATAGCACTCGCCATTAAGCCGCTTCCGGCTGGTTTTAAAAATGCTCTTACAAATGAATCTTTGGTAACTGTTTTTTGTGGGCTTTGTGAGATGGCTTTCAGTTCATCATCTTGAATTTGATCAATAAGTCTGATCTCAGGCATACTCTCGCTATCTTTTTTGTAAAAAAAGAGGTTAGCCGTATGCAGATCCATTTTCACTCCATGCTCCATCAATGTCACGCAATCTTGTACAAAAGGAACCAGTGAATCAGGCGCTGCGTTAACCAAGGGATTAAAATACCGCTTAAATGCTCTATTACCCATGGAAAACCATTGTGTTTCGGGTATGATTTTAGAAACATCTTCTCCTTGTTGTTTGGGAACGATCTCTATTGAAACTTCATTGTCTTCATGCGATTGAAGAAAACCCTGAGCAATCCTATCTGCATGGCTATATAAAAGTGCTGGGGGGGTAAAAGATGAGGTATGTAGAAGTTTATCTCTCAGGCTCTCTTTGAGTCCTAAACCTTTGAGTTGTGAAAAAGCTTTACCTATATC
>JAKFUW010000275.1 GCA_021732545.1 Alphaproteobacteria bacterium
CCGAAAAGCCCGCACGCGCGAAACTTTGATAGAGTTGATAGACGATTTTATTGTTCATGGTGCCGCCATAAAGCGGGTGCGGATGCAGCACCAGCGCCACGGGTGCGCTTTTGTCTTCTGCTTGATGGTAGCGCCCTTCAATGCGTCCTTCGGGGCCGGGGATAATGACTTCTGGCATAGAAAACCCTTAATTGTTGACCAAATAACTTGGAATAGTTATATTTCCAAAGCAAGATAGAGTGTGTCGTTGCGTTAATCAACGCAATTTACATGCATGAACATAACCCCTTAGAATCGTGTGCATATGTTTGAGCGGCTCGCCCAAGAGATTGATTCCGTTTTTGCCAGAGATCCTGCGGCGCGAACGCGCATGGAAATTGTTCTGTGCTATCCCGGATTTCATGCGGTGTGTTGTTACCGAATCACCCACAAATTATGGCGCAATAACTGGAAGCTGTTGGCGCGGTTTCTATCGCATATTGGCCGTATGCTCACTGGCATCGAGATACACCCGGGCGCGACCATTGGCCGTAACTTTTTCATCGATCATGGCATGGGCGTGGTGATCGGCGAAACCGCAACGATCGGTACCAATGTAACGATGTATCATGATGTGACGCTGGGGGGCACCTCGTGGAGCGAGGGGATTCGGCATCCACAAGTGGGTAATGATGTGATTATTGGCGCTGGTGCGCAGTTGCTTGGCCCTATAACGGTGGGCGATGGCGCACGGATTGGATCGAATGCAGTGGTGGTGAAGGATGTACCAGCGGGCATGAGCGTGGTGGGGATTCCTGCTCGATCGGTGGATCACAAAACGGAGCCAAATTTTGAGGCCTATGGCACCCCGCGCGATGAACAAAGCGACCCTATGATCACTTCACTCGATGATTTACGCAAAGAAATTGAACGGCTACAAGCGCGCGTGCGCGGATTGGAGCAGATGAATGAGGCGCTGGCCACCGATGCCGAAGGCGCTGCCAGTAAGTGGGAGGGCAAGCATGATCTTAAGCACTAAAGGCCGCTACGCCGTGATGGCAATGGTGGAACTGGCGCGCAAAGATAGCGCGAATCCGCTATCATTGGCGCTGATTGCCGACAAACAAGAGATTCCGTTGGCTTATCTGGAGCAGATTTTTGCCAAGCTCAAACGCGCAGGGTTAGTGGAATCGCTGCGCGGGCCAGGTGGAGGTTACAAACTTGCCAAAGCGCCACACGCCATGCCGATTGCCGATATTATCCTCGCTTCGGAAGAATCGATGCAGATGACCCGCTGTGGCAAAAAGATCGAAGGCTGCATGACTCCTGGCACGCGATGCCTGACTCATGATTTATGGGAGGGATTGACGGATCATATTCATTCCTACCTCGATGCGATTAGTTTAGGCGATGTGATTGATGGAAACATCAGATACCGTCATCCTGAACTTGTTTCAGGATCTATGCTTTCTTATTCTAACCACCTTTCAATCGTAAAAGATGCTGAAACGAGTTCAGCATGACAAAACGGTAAGGCAATCAAATGATTTACCTCGATTATAACGCCACCGCACCCATCCGGCCTAAAGTAATTGAAACAATGGTGGAGGCCATGCAATTGCCCGCCAACCCGTCATCGGTGCATGCCATGGGTCGCGCGGCGCGCAAACAGCTTGAACAGGCGCGGGCAGTGGTTGCCAACAGCGTGAGTGCGTTTGCTAATGAAGTCATTTTTTGCGGTTCCGGCACGGAAGCTAACAATATGGCGCTTCGTGGCTTTGTGGATCGGCCTGTTTTGGTGGCGGCCTCCGAGCATGTGTCGGTGCTGCGCGCGGCGGATCGCATGGGAGGCGATAGGGTTTGTGTGGATTCCAACGGCGTAATTGATCTGGCGGCGCTGGAATCGAAGTTGCGCGCGCTTGGTCGCCCTGCGCTGGTTTCGGTGATGCTGGCTAACAACGAAACCGGCGTGATTGCGCCGATTGCAGAAGTTGCGAAGATCGTGCATCGTTATGAATCATTGCTGCATGTTGATGCGTCGCAAGCTTTGAGCAAAATGCCAGTGGATATGGGGATGTTGGGCGCTGATATGCTGACTTTGTGCGCTCACAAAAGCGGCGGACCTGTTGGTGTTGGCGCGCTGATTATCCGCAATGATCTACCAATCAAAACCTTTATGGTGGGCGGTGGGCAAGAGCTTCGCCGCCGTTCTGGCACCGAAAATCTGGCCGCTATTATGGGCTGGATTGCGGCAATAGAGTGCGGAAAATCACTCGATTGGTGCAAGCCGGTTGAAGGTTGGCTGCGAACTATGGAACAAAAGTTGATTGCTCAAGCGCCTGATTTAATTGTGGCGGGAGCCGATGCGCTGCGTCTGCCCAACACCTCATGCCTGGTGATGTCGGGCGTTTCGAGCGAAGTGCAGCTGATGAATTTTGATATGGAAGGCTTTTGCGTGAGCGCAGGGTCGGCTTGTTCTTCCGGGCGGATTGATGCGTCGCATGTGCTCAAAGCCATGGGATATGATGAGAAAATGGCCAGCTGCGCCATTCGGGTGAGCGCTGGCTGGAACACGAAGGAAGTGGATGTGCTTTCTTTTACACAATGTTGGATGGCAACCTACCAGCGTCTCTCAAAAAAGGCGGCTTGAAAGATATCCCTGATTCCCTCCCCTTTTAGGGGAGGGTTAGGGTGGGGTTAGCTGTTATCGTTAGTGGTTCGTTTGTTTTTACCCCCACCTCGATCCTCCCCCACAGGGGGAGGAAGAAGAAAATCTCGCTTGTTTTCCTTGCATACACTCATTGACAATAACCAACTTTTTTACTAGGTTATTTCCAACAACATAATAAAGAGACACAATCATGCAATTAGCGACCAAACAAGAGCATCCGCTACGCTATCCAATTTTTTTGGATTATCAATCGACTACGCCATGCGATCCGCGTGTGGTTGAAAAAATGATTCCGTGGTTTACCGAAAAATTTGGCAATCCGCATTCACGCAGCCACAGCTATGGCTGGGAAGCGGAAGAAGCAACCGAAATTGCGCGGCAGCAAATCGCCGATCTGATTCATGCCAACCCGAAAGAAATTATTTTTACTTCGGGCGCGACCGAATCCAATAATCTCGCACTCAAAGGTGTGGCGCATTTCTATAAAGAGAAAAAAGACCATATCATCACGGTCGTCACTGAGCATAAATGCGTGCTCGATTCCGCTCGCCATCTGGAGCAAGAGGGTTTCCGCGTTACCTATCTACCGGTGCAGAAAAACGGGATGATTGATCTGCAGCAACTCAAAGATGCGATCACCGATAAAACCGCGTTGGTGTCTGTCATGGCGATCAATAACGAAATCGGCACCATTCAGCCGCTCGCTGAAATTGGCGCCATCTGCCGCGAGCGCGGGGTGTTTTTTCACACCGATGCGGCGCAAGCCTTCGGCAAAATCCCACTCGATGTGGAAGCAATGAATATTGATTTGATGTCGATTTCCGGCCATAAAATCTATGGCCCTAAAGGCATTGGTGTGTTGTTTGTGCGCCGCCGCCCACGCGTGCGGTTGGACGCCATGATCACCGGCGGTGGTCAGGAGCGCGGCATGCGTTCAGGCACGCTACCAACTCCGCTGGTGGTGGGTTTGGGTGAGGCTGCGCGCATCGCCAAAGAAGAAATGCACATGGAAGCCGAGCGTATCCGACTGCTTGGCGAAAAGTTTTTGCGTGCGATCAAAGACGGCATCCCCGATGTGTTTTTAAATGGTGATCGCGATCTGCGCTGGCCTGGCAACATCAACTTAAGCTTTGCGTATGTTGAAGGCGAATCCATGATTATGGCGATCAAAGAGCTGGCAGTTTCAAGTGGTTCGGCGTGCACTTCCGCTTCCCTTGAGCCATCCTATGTGCTACGAGCCATCGGCGTGGGTGAAGATCTGGCGCACACCTCGATTCGCTTCGGCATTGGGCGCTTTACCACCGAAGCCGAGGTGGATGCTGCCATTGAAATTGTAAAAGGCAGTGTTGATAAATTACGCGACATGTCGCCACTATGGGAAATGGCGCAAGAGGGTATTGATATTAACAGCATCGAGTGGGCAGGCCACTAAAGATGGGAAAAATACTGACGCAGCTAAGAGTCGAAAACGCGCTGGACACCAAATCTTTTATGGATGTCACGCCGATGGTCGATACGGGCGCCGCTTATCTGACTCTGCCAAGCGTATGGAAAGATCGATTTGGAAGTTTTGAATATGAAGAAAAAGTTGAATTAGCGACCGCAACACAAGAAACAGTCATTGGCGAATTATGTGGTCCTGTTCGTATTCGTATTCAAAAGTTTCGGCCTATTTATACTGAGGTTCTGTTCATTGATATGCATCCTGAAGAAGGCGAATATGAACCGCTACTAGGCTACACCCCGCTGGAACTTGCAGGTGCAGCCGTTGATATGCTCTCGCATCGCCTGATTCCTGTAAAATATTACGATTTAAAATAACACACATTGGAGAACAAAACATGGCTTATAGCGAACAGTTAATCGATCATTACGAAAACCCGCGCAATGTAGGCTCGCTCGATAAAGACGATGCCGATGTGGGCACCGGATTGGTGGGCGCGCCTGCGTGCGGCGACGTAATGAAACTGCAAATTAAAGTGGGTGCCGATGGCATCATTCAAGATGCACGATTCAAAACCTTTGGTTGTGGCTCTGCGATTGCTTCCAGCTCGCTCGTCACCGAATGGGTGAAAGGCAAAAGTGTGGATGAAGCGATGACGATTAAAAACACCCACATCGCCGAACATCTGGCGCTGCCTCCGGTTAAAATCCATTGTTCGGTTCTGGCCGAAGATGCGATTAAAGCGGCGATTATTGATTATAAGTCCAAGCACGAAACAAAGACCGAGGCTGCTTAATGGGTGCGATTGTATCACAAGTAAGGCTTACGAATAATTTCGATCAAGGTCAGCACATTGAATTCAGTGCGCTGGTTGATACAGGCTCAACGTATCTTGTGATGCCTCTTGCGTGGAAGGCGCGTTTAGGTGAGCTAGAACACATCCGCAGTGGGCTTGCGAATTTAGCAGATGGCCGAACGATAGAAACCGCTATCTGGGGGCCACTGCGCATAGAGATTGATAATTTCCCTCCAACTTACACTGAAGTGGTGTTCATGGATATGGGCGATGACGCAGATCGTTACGAGGCACTGCTTGGGCATTTACCGCTTCAGCAGGCGAATTTAGGGCTCGATATGTTAAACCACAAGTTGTTCAGCTTAAAATATATAAGGGTCTAATGCCAGCACCGATCACCATTTCTGATTCTGCCGCACTGCGCATCAAAGAGCTGATGTCGGCGCGTGGTAAGCCGTCAGCCGGCATCAAAGTCGGCGTGCGCTCGCGCGGTTGTTCTGGTTTGTCATACACCATCGAATATGCTGATGAAGTGGGCAAATTTGATGAGGTGGTGGAAGACAAAGGCGTGAAGGTGCTGATTGACCCTAAAGCGATTATGTTTCTCATCGGTACCGAGATGGATTTTGTGGAAGAAAAACTCAAAAACGGCTTCACCTTTGTGAACCCCAATGAGAAGGGTCGCTGCGGTTGTGGCGAGAGCTTTCATGTTTAAGAAAGTCGCCAGTTGCCAGTTGTCAGTTGTCAGTTAATCGCAGCGATGATCAACTATTTTACACTCCTCAATCTGCCTGAATCCTTTGCGCTTGATGATGTGGCGTTGCAGCGCGAATATGTGGCCGCGCAAAAACAAACCCACCCTGACAAAATGATTGGTAAATCCGAAAAGGAGCGCGTGGCGGCATTTCAACATTCGATGGATGTGAACGATGCCTATGAGGCGCTTAAACACCCGCTGCACCGCGCAGAACATTTATTGGCGCTGCACGATGTTCATGTGAACACCGATGGCAATGATACCATCAAACCCGATCAGGCATTGCTGATGGAAATCATGCAAATGCGCGAGCAACTTGAAAGTTGCGTGGTGCAATCTGACGCTGCCAAATGCGTGGCTGATATCCGCACTGCTCTTGCGCATGTAACCGATGATCTGACTGATGCGTTTGCAGAAAAAAACTGGCAAAGTGCTGCGCAACTAACCATCCGCTTGCGCTATTATACCAAATCGCTCGAAGAGGCGATGGCCATGCAATTTCGCTTGAAAGGCGCGTTATGATATTTTCTTTTCTTGTCACCCCGCATTTATTGCGGGGTCTCCATCCATATTGCACGAGACCCCGCAACGAGTGCGGGGTGACAGAGCATAAAAGAGTTTCATCATGAACCTGATGCAGATCCACGAACCTGGCCAAACGCCAGACCCGCACGCCGCCGATGAAGGTTTTGCGGTGGGAATCGATTTAGGCACCACACACAGCGTGGTGGCGTTTCACTATAATGGCAACACGCAAATCTTGCGCGATGCCGATGGCGAGGCGATCATGCCATCGGTGGTGTCCTACAAAAATGGCGTAACAGTCGGGCGCAAAGCCAAGCAAGATGCAAGCGCGATTCACTCGATCAAGCGCCACATGCACCATGCGGCAGAACCGATTAACGGCCACTCACCAATCGAAATTTCGGCGGATATTTTGCGCCACATGAAAGCGCTTGCCGAAACCGCATTGGGCGATGTGGTTACTAAAGCCGTTATCACCGTTCCCGCTTATTTCGATGATGCCGCGCGCACCGCCACGCGTGATGCGGCGCGCTTAGCTGGGCTGGAGGTGTTGCGCCTGATTAACGAACCAACCGCCGCAGCGCTGGCTTACGGCCTCGATGAAACTATTCAAGGCACTTATGCCATTTATGATTTTGGTGGCGGCACGTTTGATATTTCCATTTTGAAGTTGGAAGCGGGCGTGTTTCAGGTGTTGGCCACCGGCGGCGATGTGGCGCTAGGCGGCGACGATATTGACGCGGCACTGGCCACTCATTTAGGCGTGACGGCGCACGAAGCACGCATAATTAAAGAGTATCTTTCAACACACGCTAACCTCTCGTTTCGTCATCCTGAACTCGTTTCAGGATCCATTCTTTTATCAGAAACGATGCTGAAACAAGTTCAGCATGACAGTTTCTCAAAAGAGGATTTAAACAAAATAACCAAACCCTTCATCACTCGCACATTAAATATCTGCGAACAAACCTGCATCGATGCTAAGCTTGATCCCAAAAGCCTTGATGGTGTGGTGCTGGTGGGCGGTTCTACGCGTATTCCATTGTTGCAAAAGATGGTGGGTGAATGGTTTGGCAAAACGCCGCTGTGCTCGCTCGATCCTGATTTAGTGGTGGCGATGGGGGCCGCGATTCAGGCGAGTGCGCTCACGCAAGGTGCCGATCATTTATTGCTCGATGTGATACCATTATCGCTCGGGTTAGAAACTATGGGCGGATTGATTGAGAAAGTGATTCACCGCAATACGCCGATTCCGGTGAGTGCCTCACAGGAATTTACCACCTATCAAGATGGCCAAAGCGCGATGAGCATCCATGTGTTGCAAGGCGAACGCGAGATGACCGATCAATGCCGGTCGCTAGCCAAATTTACCTTCACCAATATTCCGCCAATGTCTGCAAATCTGGCGCGCATCAAGGTGACGTTCACCGTGGATGCCGATGGATTACTTACCGTTTCAGCTGAAGAAACTACCACGGGAACCATCCAGCATATCGAGGTGAAACCCTCTTATGGCCTATCGCTTGACGACATTGAAAAAATGCTGATCGAGAGCATGGAAAATGCCCAATCCGATATTATGCAGCGCCTGCTGGTGGAAGCCAGAGTGGAGGCAGAGCGCCTGCTGCACGATCTCTATGTCGCCATCCGCGCCGACCGCGATTTGCTGGATCCAGAAGAAAAACGCCAAATTGATGCGGCAATTTCTCGCCTGCAAGATGCGATTTCAAGCGACAATCGCGATGCTATCGATTATGAAATGCAGCGACTAAACACACTCGCTAACCCTTTTGCCGCACGGCGTATGGACAAAGCCATTGCAAGCGCGCTGAAAGGTTCGCATATTGACGAAATGAGTTCGTAATTATAATAAGAATTCCCAGAATTGTCACCCCGTGCTTGTCACGGGGTCTGGTGAGTGTTACGCAAACAGTGCCAGACCCCGTCATAAAGACGGGGTGACAGGCTTTTGAATAAAGAGAGGACACATGCCTAAAATCACATTCGTTTACACCGATGGCAACGAGCAAACATTCGATGCTCCACTTGGCATCTCGCTGCTGGAAGTGGCGCACAAAAACAAGGTGCCACTAGAGGGCGCATGCGAAGGCTCACTGGCCTGTTCCACCTGCCATGTGGTGATTGATGAGGCGTTTTATTCCAACTTACCCCCAGCCACAGACGACGAAGAAGACATGCTTGACCTCGCATTCGGGCTCACGCATACTTCGCGTCTTGGTTGCCAGATTATGGTGACGGACGCTTTGGATGGCCTGCGAGTCATGCTGCCAAGCGCCACGCGCAATATGATGGTCGGTTAATTTTTTTATAAGGTTTCTCTCATGAATTCGCCCGAAGCTGCTGCTCCAAAATCCGGTACCATGCGTTTTGTGTTGCCACTATTTTTGGTGATTATTCTGATTGCAGTGGTGGGCTATATCATCACCACGCAAACGGGCGTGGATAAAAAAATGGTGGAAGAAGCCGTGAAAAATTGGGAAACGCAAGTGGAAGCCTTTGCCAAATCGCAAGACACTTCTCTCGATTTTACTTATGATTCCATCGAGATGAAAGGCCAAGGGGCTGGCCGCCATGCGGTTCTTATCAACCCCGCGTTTACGCTGGGCGCGCCTGCCTCTGAGGATGGTGCTGTTTCTGCTGAAAAGCCGATACGTTTTACCACGGCGAAGGCTGAGCTTTTACCGCAATCGATGAGTCTGGATCATGTGGTGGTTCGTGTGACCGATCCTGTGACGTTCGATTATGATGATGGCCTTAAAGGCCAGCTCACGGCCGATTCCGCGATTGAGTTGGACGTTGAAAAAATCGAAGAAGGTAAAAACGAATATCTGCAATCGATCATTGCGCTACCCACCCAACTGAACATCGAATCGTTGGCGGAAGGGCAAATCAAAGACAAGCTCACGGTGCTCAGCGACAAAGGCGGCGAACTCACGATCAAAACCGATTATACCACCCACGAACTGGTGATGTTGGAATCGGATTTAACTCATGTAAAAATCAACGATCTCAAAGGTGAATCGTTGCTGACTGTGGCAAAGATGGATATTCTCACCAACAACACCAAGCAAGCCGATGGCACTTATGCGGTGAAAGTGGTCGGCGATGTGAAAGAGGTGATGACCAACGAAGAAGACATGCCTTACGGCGCGTTTTCAGCGGCGATTGATATGGCCTATGATGGCCCGATGCCTGATGAAAATGATAAGGATTTTGATTGGTCAAAAGCAAAAGCTTCGT
>JAKFUW010000103.1 GCA_021732545.1 Alphaproteobacteria bacterium
CACTCCTTCATGGCCGCTTTGTTGGCCGTGATGAGTTTGGCAATCGCTATTATAAAGAACGCAAAGTGCCAAAGTCGCGCCGCCAAAAACGCTGGGTGATGTATAAGGGATTGGCTGAACCATCCAAAGTGCCACCGCACTGGCACGCATGGCTGCATTACACCGTTGATGTGGCGCCGGTTGAAGGCGTGAATGTCAAAAAATTCCGCTGGCAACAAGACCATTTGCCCAACCTGACCGGCACCGCGCATCGCTATCTGCCGCAGGGGCATGTTCTTAAAGGTGCAAAACGCGCACCTACCACCGCTGATTACGTTCCGTGGAAACCTGAGTGATAAACTGTCATAAAATCTTCACACACGACAGTGCACCACCATGATAACATCTCACGATGACAAATTGTGACGATAAAGAAACCAAGAATATCGATTACGTTAAAACGTATATTCAAGGTGCTATCATGTGCGCGGTTGCGTTGCCGATTATTAATCAAGAAAAATTTAATTTAGGAAGATCGATTGTACATGGGGTGATTGGTGGAGTTGGATGGGTTGGTTATGAATTTTTGTATGATAAAATTAAGTCCGTTGTTTTTCCTGAAACAAAAGTGCAAACGCAAGATAAATGTTTAACAGGAAAAGTAATTTCTAAAGAAGAAGATAAAGTGCGCTGAATAACATTACTTTTCCGCTTTCCAATAACCCCTCATGGTACCAAATTTCACATAGACCTCTAATCCAATCGGAAACAACGTTTGCTGATCGATGTAAAGAATCGCAGGCGGTTCACCTTTGGCAAAGCGGCGTTTTTCCTTTTCGGTAAAACCATCGATGAGCGAGCGCGAAAGCTCCAGCACATGCACGTCTGTCGGCTGACCATCAATCTCCTGCGTGGCGACTCCTTTATAATTAGCGCGGATGCTCATCAGCCGCTTGCCATCAAAAAAAGGCTGTTCAAATTGTTGTTCGCCTGATGCTAATATTTGCTGCATATGGCCTCGTAAATCCCACAATAAATCCACCGTGGTGGTCACACCGCGCAATTTGGAAGAGGGCACATCGGGCCGGTAATTCGGGTCATCTTTAGGTTTCAAATCGCGCGATAGCAGCGATCCATCTTCGGCAAATTCCATGTAATTATGTTTGTCTGCATCTTTATTATCATAACGTAAAATCAGGGTTTGTGCGTTGGAATCAATATAGGTGCCATGTCCTGTGGTGAGCGTTTTCATATGGCTGAAAATGCGTAAGAGTCCTCGACTTTTGAAGGCAGCGGTCAGCTCAAATCGGCTGTCTTTAGCGCTGGTATCAATCCATAATTTGGCGAAAGGAATCGCATTCCAACTAACAAACCACGTTCCTTTAAAATGTACGGTGGATTCTGTGGCAAAAGCGGGAGTGGCGAGCATCCAGCAGAGCAAGGCGATGAAAAGTCTCATGAGGGCTCCCTTGTTATCTGCATCACCGCACCATATATTAGTACTATCAAACACGGGAGGCTGTGTCATGGACTTTAGCAACTATACCGAAAAAGCCAAAAAAGTAGTGATGGAATCGCAGGCGCTGGCGCTGCGCCTTGGCCATCAACGTTTTGCGCCTGAGCATATCTTTCAGACGTTGCTTAAAGACGATGCGATGATGGTCGCGCTGATTGATGCCGCAGGGGGCAACAGCAAAGCGGTGAAGGCGGCGGTGGATACCGAACTCAAAAAGATTCCAAAAATTGAAGGCGCAGGGGCAGGGCAGTTATTTTTAGCGCCTGAAACCGCGCGACTGATTGAAGCAGCGGATCAGTTGGCAAAAGCCTCTGGCGATCAGTTTGTGACCACCGAACGGATGTTGCAAGCACTCAGCGTGGAGCCATCCGCATCCAAAAAAATTCTCGATGATCATGGCGTGGTGGCAACCGCGCTCAATCAGGCGATCAATGAGCTTCGAAAAGGCCGCACCGCCGATTCTGCCAATGCCGAGGAGCAGTATCAGGCGCTGAAAAAATACACCAAAGACCTGACTGCGATGGCGCAAGAAGGCACGCTGGACCCCGTGATTGGGCGCGACGAAGAAATCCGCCGCACCATGCAGGTGCTCTCGCGTCGCACGAAAAACAATCCGGTGCTGATTGGTGAGCCGGGCGTAGGTAAAACCGCGATTGTGGAAGGCCTCGCGCAACGCATTATTGCAGGCGATGTGCCGGAGAATCTGAAAGATAAAAAACTGCTCTCGCTTGATTTAGGTGCGCTGGTTGCGGGTGCTAAATTTCGTGGTGAATTTGAAGAGCGCTTGAAGGGCGTGTTGCAAGAAATTCATAACAGCGCAGGCGAGGTGATTTTATTCATCGATGAACTCCACACGCTGGTAGGAGCTGGTGCGGCGGAGGGTTCGATGGATGCATCGAATCTGCTCAAACCCGCACTGGCACGGGGTGATTTGCATTGTGTGGGCGCAACCACGCTCAGTGAATATCGCAAACATATCGAAAAAGATGCAGCGCTGGCGCGGCGTTTTCAATCGGTGTTAGTATCAGAGCCCAATGTAGAAGATACGATTTCGATTTTGCGTGGCCTCAAAGAAAAATACGAAGTGCATCATGGGGTGCGCATTTCGGATGCGGCGATTGTGAGCGCAGCAACCTTGTCTCACCGCTATATTTCCGACAGGTTTTTGCCCGATAAAGCGATTGATTTAATGGATGAAGCGGCCAGCCGTTTGCGGATGGAAGTCGATAGCAAGCCGGAGGCACTCGATGAAATGGATCGCCGTTTGATTCAGCTCAAAATTGAACACGAAGCATTGAAAAAAGAAAAAGACGATGCATCGAAAGATCGCTTAAAAAAGATCGACGGTGAGATTGAAATTTTAGAGAGTCAATCGCAGCAATTTAATGCGCGCTGGCAATCGGAAAAAGCAAAGCTCGCAGGTGGTGCCAAACTCAAAGAACAACTCGAAGGGCGCAGACTGGAGCTGGAGAAAGCCCAGCGTCGCGGTGATCTGGCGCGTGCGGGCGAGCTTGCTTATGGCATCATTCCCGATTTGGAAAAAAGCCTGATTCAAGCAGAATCGGCGGTGCAAAAAACCGGCGACGAGTTGTTGCGCGAAGTGGTTGGGTCGGAAGAAATCGCAGAGGTGGTGTCACGATGGACAGGCATTGCGGTCGCCAAAATGTTGGAGGGCGAGCGCGAGAAATTATTGCAGATGGAGGTGTGGGTTGGCAAGCGCGTGATTGGCCAGAAAGACGCGATCAAAGCCGTGAGCGAAGCGGTGCGCCGCGCGCGCGCAGGTCTCAAAGACCCGAATCGCCCAATAGGATCATTTTTATTTTTAGGTCCAACAGGTGTTGGCAAAACCGAATTGACCAAGGCGCTTGCCGAATTTTTATTCGATGACGACACCGCCATGGTGCGCTTGGATATGTCGGAATATATGGAAAAACATTCGGTGGCACGGCTGATTGGTGCCCCTCCTGGCTATGTGGGATATGAGGAAGGCGGCGCACTGACCGAAGCGATTCGCCGTAGGCCGTATCAGGTGATTTTGTTCGATGAAGTGGAAAAAGCGCATCCCGATGTGTTTAATGTATTGTTGCAAGTGCTCGATGATGGCCGCCTGACCGATGGCCAGGGCCGCACCGTGGATTTTCGCAATGTGCTGATTGTGATGACCTCGAATTTGGGTGCGCAATACATCGCACAAGAAAGTCGCCAGTTGCCAGTTGCCAGTCACCAGAAAGATATAGTTGAGACTTCAGAGATTTCTTCGGCAACGCGTGAAAAAGTGATGGACGTGGTGCGCGCCGCATTCCGTCCTGAATTTTTGAATCGGCTCGATGAAGTGCTGTTGTTTAGCCGCTTGAGCCGCGAGGATATGTCGAGCATTGTGGATATTCAGGTGCGACAGCTGGAGGCGTTATTGGCACCGCGCAAAATCACACTGGCACTCGATGAAAAAGCGCGCACATGGCTTGGCGATCAAGGGTACGATCCCATTTATGGGGCGCGGCCATTGCGGCGCGTGATTCAGAAAAAACTACAAGATTTGCTAGCCACCAAAATGATTGCAGGCGACATCGCCGATGGCGATCATGTGGTGGTTACAGGGCATGATCTGGGCTTGCATGTGGCGATTGAAAGACAGGCTGCATAGCTTTTTTGCTCTCCCCTTGAGGGGGGAGTGGCAGTATAAAAGTTGCGGTGCTCAAAACTCAACATTTTCGCTACAACATAACATATTTAACTACGATCCATATTAGCGATTACACTTAACTGGTTGCTGATTGAAAAATGATTCATTATCGTGAAGGCATGAAACCTTTTTCCATCGCTGATATTTCTGTGAATGCTGGTAACCGCGCGCGAGCCGAGATTGTGGTGGCGCGGCTTTATGATTTCACCAAAATGACCGTGCCGATTGAAGTGGTACACGGCACACACGCGGGGCCTGTGCTATTTGTCACCGCTGCCATTCATGGCGATGAAATTAACGGCGTGCAGATTATCAAGCGGCTACTGCACCAACCGATCTTTGAGAATATGAAAGGCACGCTTATTGCGGTACCGATTGTGAATGTGTTCGGCTTTAACGCCAAGCAGCGTTACTTGCCTGATCGTCGCGATTTAAACCGTTGCTTTCCGGGTGCGCCCGATGGCCCGCTGGCATCGCAGCTGGCCCATGCCATTATGACCGAAGTAATCAGCAAATCGACCCACGGGATTGATTTACATACAGGCGCGATTCATCGCACCAATTTGCCGCATATTCGTGCCTCGATCGATAATGAGCAAATGGAGCAGATGGCGCAAGCATTTGGCGCACCACTGATTATCAACTCTGGCCTGCGCGATGGATCATTGCGCGAATCAGCGCGCGAAGCTGGCGTTTGCGTGCTACTCTATGAAGGCGGCGAGGCGCTGCGTTTTAATGAAGAGGTGATCCAGCTTGGAGTCAAAGGAGTGGTGTCGGTGATGCGGCATATCGGGATGCTGGCAGATGAAGATGCTGCACAAAAACCTGCAAACAGCCGTGTTTCAACCGCGAGCTATTGGGCACGTGCACCCCATAGCGGCATGCTCAATACCGCATGTGCGGTGGGCGATAGCGTGAGTGCGGGGCAGGTGCTGGGTACGATTTGCGACCCGTTTGGTCGTCATTGTTTTGATGTGAGCGCCAAAGAAGCGGGCGTGATTGTTGGCATGACGATGTTGCCGTTGCTTAATGAAGGCGATGCGATTTTTCATATCGCGACGTTTAATGATGCCGCCAAAATTAAGGATGTTGATGAAGATACTCAGCAGGCGCTCACCGGTCAGATGGATACCTATGTGACGTAGTGTGTTCTGCTGTCACCCCGCACTTGTTGCGGGTCTGATGCGAATAGATGGGGATGCCGCAATAAATGCGGCATGACAGGTTGGGTAAAGTGATAGAATTTTTTTCTAAGGATACAGCAGCGATTGTTCCCACACGCCTTTGCTGTTGCAATGCCACACCCAGCGATCATGCAGCCGATAATCGCGTTGCACCCAGAATTCAATCGAGTGCGCAATCACACGCCAGCCATGCCAATGCGGCGGGCGAGGGATTGGCTGGCCTTCATATTTAGCTTCCATTTGCGCAATACGCGCTTCGAAGGTTTCGCGCGAATCCAAAGGTTGCGATTGCAGCGATGCCCATGCCCCAATTTGGCTCGTGCGCATGCGCGAGGCAAAATAGCTGTCGGCCTCATGGTCTTGCACTTTTTCAACGCGGCCTTCAATACGGATTTGTTTATCGAGTGGCATCCAGTAAAAACACAAGGCGGCCATCGAGTTGGTTTTGATCTCAGCGCTTTTGCGGCTGGTGTGGTTGGTGTAAAAACAAAAGCCATCGGCGTCAAAATGTTTGAGCAACACAATGCGGTTCGATGGCATGCCTTCCGGTGTGGCGGTGGCCAGTGACATGGCGGTGGGTTCTTTGATGCCGTCATGGGCTTTGGCTTCATCAAACCATTGCGTAAAGGTTTCAAGCGGGCGTTGCATAGAGGTTCTCTTGATGATTCACAGGCGAAAAAAAATGCTTTATACATATAAGCACAGATGGCGCGCCGCGTCCAGTCATGTGATAGGAATAGACAGATGGTTCGCCCCGATGCGATGCAGTTACGGCAGTTTTATTCGTCTCCTCTGGGGCGGATGGCGCGCGCGATTTTAACTCGCACGATTTTAAAACACTGGCCAGAACTCCATGGCGATATGACGCTGGGGCTGGGCTATGCTAACCCTTATCTGCGCCCCTTTTTAAAAGATGAGGGCGATACTATCTGTGTCGTGCCTGCCATGCCTGCTGCTCAAGGCGCAATCTATTGGCCGCAGCAACGCCCCAACCGCACCGTGTTGATGGATGAGTCGGCGATGCCTTTTCCCGATAATATCATGAACCGCGTGATGGTTGTGCACGCGCTGGAGCATAGCGCGGATGTAGCGGCTACACTGAATGAATGTTGGCGCGTGCTGGTGGCAGGAGGGCGGATGCTGATGGTGGTGCCCAACCGGCGCGGTCTGTGGGCGGGATCGGATGCGTCTCCTTTTTGCTATGGCCACCCCTTTAGCGTGGTGCAGCTAAAAGAGCTATTAGCGCAGCATGGGTTTACCTATGTCGATCATCAGACGGAGTTGTTTATATGGCCATCGCGCCGACCGATTTTTCGTAAAGTTGCCAAAACCATGCAGGCACTGGGGTATCTGTTGGTGCCGTCATTTGGCGGAGTGATTATCATGGAATGCGAAAAGCAGATTTATGCGGGGCTCAAAGAACCGATCAAGCGCCATACCACGGCGAGGGTTTATAAAGCAGCCGTTGGCAACGCCATCATACAATCTAAATAATTCACGTCATTGCGAGGAGTCATGCTGAAGCGTTAGCGAAAGCAGGCGACGTGGCAATCCATTTGTTATCTGTTCAGATGGATTACCACGCTCACTTTGTTCGCTCGTAATGACGCTGAGATTAGTTCGCGTATTTCACGCCGCAGCCATAAGGCTTAGTATTGGCAAGGGTAACCGCTTTACCATCGATCAGCTCAGCAACTGCTGCTGTTACATAGTTCTTGGCACCTTTAATATCGGCGGTATCGGCGCTTGGTTTGTCGTCAATCGCGCCCATGTAACCAATTTTACCATCCTTGCCGATCACAAACATGTGCGGTGTGGTTTTGGCTTCGTATGATTTACCAATCGCACCGCTTGGGTCGAGCACGATATGGTCAGCAACGGATTTTTGTTCTTTGGCAATGTCCAGGGCTTGCTTGGAGTCGGTGTAGCCTTGTTTACCTTTGGCAGAAGAATTGATGCTGATCCACACTGCGCCCTTAGCTTTAGCATCGGCTTGCACTTTCTGCATGTTGCCAGATTTATAATGTTTCACCACAAACGGGCAGCCATGATTGGTCCATTCCAACACCACCACTTTGCCTTTCAGGTCGCTGAGTTTGAGTTCTTTACCCGCTACATCGGCGACTGAAAAATCGGGTGCAGTCTGGCCGATGGTCACGGCTGCTTGTGCAGCTGTTGCGCTTAATGCCAAAGTCGCAGATGCAACGAGAGAGAGAATTTTATTCATAGAAAACTCCTGAAGGGTGAAAAAATTATTTAGGAAATAATTCGGTAAAATGGCTTGAAGTTAAAATCTGGGGTAACAAAACAGGCTCTTTATTTGGCGCGTAAAACACATACATCGGCACGCCATTGCGATTGAATGATGCGAGATATTTCGTGATGTGCGCGTCGCGGTTGGTCCAGTCGGCAATCAACGTTACCACGCCATGTTTTTTAAACAAGCCTTGCACCGTGTCACTGGTTAAGGTTCCTTGCTCGTTGATTTTGCAGGTGATGCACCATGCAGCCGTGGCATCCACAAACACAGGCGTGCCGCTTGCGCGTAATGTGTCGAGCGTGGCCTGCGAAAATGGGCGCATATTTTCGGATTCTTCGATTTTTAGCACCATGGCATCGGGTGTTTGCTGTTTAATAGTATGCACCACCATCACGCACACCCCAATCAGCACCAGTGTTTGGATCATGCGTTTTGAGGAAAGTAACGGTATCGCCCACACCGCAAAGGCAAGTGTGCAAATACCAGCTAGCGCCAATGCCAAGCCCATCGCGCCGCTTTGCTGCACCAGCACCCACAGCAACCATGCGACGGTGACATAGATGGGGAAGGCGAGGAATTCCTTAAAGCGCACCATCCACATCCCAGGCTTTGGTAACAAGCGGGTGAGAGCAGGCACAAAGCTAATCAGCAGCAGCGGAAATGCCAGACCAAAACCCAGCGCCAAAAAGATAGTCAGCGCAAGCAGTGGCGGTTGCCCTAATGCAAAACCCAATGCCGTTGCCATAAAAGGTGCGGTGCAGGGCGTGGCGACCAGCGTCGCTAACACACCGGTGAAAAAATGACCACTCGTGCCAGATTTTTGCGTGAGTGCGTTTCCTGAATTTCCAAACAATACCGGTAGCTCGTAAACACCTGATAAATTGAGCCCCACCAAAAACAATACATAGCTCATGGCCAGCACAAAGGCTGGCGATTGAAGTTGAAACCCCCAGCCCACCTGTTGCCCCGCTTGTTGCAATCCAATCAGCAAGCTGGCAATCGCTGCAAAACTGATCATCACACCCGCCGTATAAGCCAGCCCACTTTTGCGCACGATGCTCTGTTCACCATGTGCTTTTTTGGCGATACCAAGCGCTTTGAGCGATAAAATCGGCAGCACACACGGCATGATGTTGAGCACCAATCCACCCAAGAATGCAGCGATTAACGCAGCGATGAGTGAGGTTTTCTCAACGGTGTTTTCAGAGGGTGCTTGTGTTGTGATGGCGGCTGGTGTTTTATCGGTTGAACCCAGCGTCACAAACCAATCCGTAATGGTGCCATTTTTGGAAGTAACCTGCAGCACACCCTGATAGCGATCAGTCAAGGCTGCCGAGCCGCGATCAGCTTTGAGGGTGATACCCGCATCATCCATCATCCAAAGCTGTTTGCTGCTATTGGTGATAATGCCATCATCCATCGGAAACCAACGCACTGACTCGATGCTATCTGCTGGTTTTTTGCTCAGAGGAATGGAAAGCGTGACGTTATTATTAGATACTGAAAATGTACCATTCTCTTTTAATAAACGCGGCAGGTTTTGGGAATAAGACGCGATGCGTTTTGCAGCATCAGCAGTCGCTTCACCTAAAGTTATGGGCAATGATAATTCAGCTGATTCGGGGATGCAGATGTCTTTGCAAATCAACCAATCGACTTTGACTTTTAAATCAAGTGCACGATTTGTATCGATTTTTTTAGGCATGATAGGCACCAGCAACATGGTCTCTTTTTCATAACCATAATTGAATAAAGTGCCATAAGGGATGCTGGTAGGGGTCTGCCAATGAACA
>JAKFUW010000157.1 GCA_021732545.1 Alphaproteobacteria bacterium
ATCCCAAAACAACACTTTCACTTGTTTATTAAAGAGTGCGAGTTTAGATTCAATTATGGCTCTCCAAAAGAGCAGCTCACTATCCTTAAAAAATGGTGCTTTAATTAACCCAATCTACGTCAGCCCCAAACTTTTTACATCTGCTAACGCCTCATCCAAACCACCAGATTTAACATGTTTATATCGCGTTAAAGCTTTTCTATCTTTTCCAGAATCCTCCTGAACTTCAACAACTTCTTTCCCTTGCTCCCTTTGGTCTTGCACCATCAAGCGCGTGAGCATACCAGGTAGTGCTTTGCCATGATGGGCATCCCCAATCAAAACAGCCAATGGCTTTTTGTCAGGGGCAAGGAATTGCTCTGCGCGCGCCCGTTCTAAATCCCAATTCAAAAAATCTACTGCGGGCTTTAATGATTGCTGCATGACCGCGATATCTTCCGTGATGATACGCGCAATTTCTTGCATCTTATGCACATGTTGAGCGGAGCCCATGGGTCCTGTGCGACCGGTGAATTTCCAAGCTCCACCCGAATCTCCGCCTTCTGCGGACTCTCCTTTTTTTGGAACTCGTTTTTTTGGTTCTCCTGCCATCCTTTCATTTTCACCGATTTTTCTTAATTTTTGGTTAAGCGATAAGCTTTTCTTTGAATTTTACAAAAATCAGGTTAGAATGAATCTATGAACGACATCATCAAACTCACACGCGGATTCATCGCAGGCGGGGTGGCGCAAAAGCCCACCCAACGCGCGGATGAACCCGAAAAAGCGCAACCACGGCGCAGTCCGCGTGCGCGGCTGAACATCATACCATCGCCCGATGAAATGGCGCATTTGATCAACCGCGCTTTGGATGCTTTGTCGAAAGGCATTTATTGGGATCGCGGGAGCATTATTAATATCGTGCTGTAGTTGCCAGTTGCCAGTTGCCAGTTGCCAGCTTATAATTTCTCTAACTCGTAACTCGAAACTGGTAACTCCCTATGACCGAATTTTGGCAAGACCCACTCGCACTCAGCGACCAACTCACCGACGAAGAGCGCCTGATTTCGGATACGGCGCAGGCTTTCGCGCAAGAGCGACTATTGCCAGGCGTGATAGAAGCCTATCGCCATGAAACGTTTGATATTGGCATCATGCGCGAGATGGGCGACATGGGGCTACTGGGCCCTACCATCAAAGGCCATGGCTGTTCGGGCGTGGGGCATGTGGCTTATGGCCTGATTGCGCGCGCGATTGAAGCGGTCGATAGTGGCTATCGCTCTGCCATGTCGGTGCAATCGAGCTTGGTGATGCACCCGATTGATGCGTTTGGATCGGAAGAACTTAAAAGTCAATATCTGCCAAAACTCGCCAAAGCCGAACTGATTGGCTGCTTTGGTCTGACCGAGCCCGACCACGGATCGGATCCATCGGGGATGATCACCCGCGCCACCAAAGTGGCTGGCGGCTACAAACTTTCCGGCTCCAAAAACTGGATTACCAATTCTCCGATTGCGGACATTTTCATTATCTGGGCGAAAATCTATGGCGATGCGGCGCACGAAGATGGCACCATTTGCGGCTTTGTGCTTGAACGCGGCAAGGGCGTGGATACGCCAAAACTGGAGGGCAAATTGTCGCTTCGCGCCTCCACCACTGGCATGATCATGCTCGATGAGGCCTTCACCCCCGATTCGCATAAGCTGGCGGTGACCGGCCTTAAAGGGCCATTTAGCTGCCTGAATAAAGCGCGATTCGGCATCGGCTGGGGGACGCTGGGCGCAGCTGAGAGCTGCTATCACACTGCGCGCGATTATGTGCTAAACCGCAACCAGTTTGGCCGCCCGCTTGCCGCCAACCAGCTTATCCAGAAAAAACTCACCGACATGTGCGTCGATATTGCATTGGGCTTTCAGGCTGCGCTGCGCGTGGGTCGGTTGATTGACGAAGGCAACTGGCAGCCTGAGATGATCTCGCTGATTAAGCGCAACAATTGCGGCAAGGCGCTCGATATTGCACGCACCTGCCGCGATATGCTTGGCGGCAACGGTATCTCAGATGAATATCACGTGATGCGCCACATGGTGAACCTCGAGGCCGTAAACACCTATGAAGGCACGCACGATATCCACGCGCTGATTCTAGGCCGCGCGATCACCGGGATTCAGGCGTTTAAGGATTGATCGTTCGACTTTATCCCCAAACTACACATAGCTGGGCACAAATAGTGGGTTGTGCTTGGCTTTACCCACAAAATCTAGCATTGCTGAGCAATCAATAGATAGTGGAGGGAATCCATGCGCATGATTGGTCAAGTAATAAAATTTGCGATGGCATGCACGCTTTTGCCTTCGCTGTGTCTTGCGCAAGCCAGCTATAATGGCTTTCAACAACAGCCTGCACCGTCACCCTACTATCAGCAACCCACCGCATCACCTTATTATCAGCAAGCGCCTGCCCCCCAACCCCTTGCTCAACCACAAACTCAGCAAGCCTTTCAAGGGCAAGCGTTGCAAACTCAGGGCTTTGCCCAACCAAGTCTCACCAATCAGCAACCTGTAGCGCCCATTGTTCAGGCCGCTGCTAAAGAAGGCTGGTATGTCTCGGCCAATACTTCTTACATCATCGCCAGCGATCATGATTTTGATTTTGCAGCCGGTACCAGAGTGAGCACCGAGCTGAAAGATGGTGTGGGATTTGGAGCCAGCGTTGGGCGTGATTTGGGCCGGATATTTGATCCCTTCGGATTGCGTGCCGAACTTGAATTGGCCTATCGCACCAACGAAGTGGATACGCACACAGTCAATGGCGGTGCAACAACAGGCCCCACCGGCGATGCTAATTCTTATGCCTACATGCTCAACGCCTTTATCGATTGGCACACGGGAAGCATGATCAGGCCTTATACCGGACTGGGTGTGGGCTTTGCCACGGTGGAATATGATGGATATGGTATCACGGGCGTGCCCAATGTGGTGAGCGACGAAGACACGGTGCTGGCTTATCAATTCATGCTTGGCGCATCGTTTGATGTCTCTGATAGCTTCTCGATCACCAGCGATTATCGCTATTTCGGCACAGGCGACCCCGATTTGAAAACGGGTTCTGGGTTCGGATCGGAAACATCGTATGATAACAGCAACCTGACACTGGGCGTGCGCTATTTGTTTTAAGGCATTTACTCTGATAACAATCAGGGATAAAACAAGCCATGCATAACGCCCCCCATTATCAAAAGCTTGCGGTTAAACTCGCCGATATCGCACGCCCGATTGCGCGGCGCTATTTTGAGCAAGCCATGCCGGTGGAACTTAAAGCTGATTCCAGCCCCGTCACCCAAGCTGATCGCGAGATTGAGTTTGAGCAACGCGCCGCCATTAGCGCGATTTTTCCTGCACATGGTATTTTGGGCGAAGAATATCCGCCGCACCAGCCTGATGCCGAGTGGGTCTGGGTGCTCGACCCCATCGACGGTACCAAGGCCTTCATTGCAGGCAAACCGACTTTCGTCACGCTGATTGCCTTGTGTCAATATGGCGTGCCGGTGCTGGGTATCATCGATCAACCCATCAAGGGTGAACGCTGGATAGGCGGGCTGATTGCATCGGCCAGTTTCAATGGCGAACCCATTGCGCGCTGCGCTCCCAAAGCACTGAGTGAGGCCACCATCAGCACCACGTCTATGCCGTATTTTTCAGCATCGCAGCTGGCATTGTTTGGCGAGATGGAATCGCAATCCAAACAGAGCCTGCTTAATCTCGATGGCTATGCCTTTGGCTTACTGACTAAAGGCGACATTGACGTGGTGATTGAAGCAGGGTTAAAAAATCATGATTTCTGCGCACTAAAACCCGTTGTGCAAGCAGCAGGCGGCATCATCACCGACTGGCATGGCAACCCGCTGACGATGAAATCGGATGGGCATGTGGTAGCAAGCATGCATAAGGAGTTGCATATGCAGGTGTTGGATATGATAAGAGCCTCTTAACATGTCACCCCGCACTCGTTGCGGGGTCTGGCACATTACTGATGGAGATGCCGCAACACGTGCGGCATGACAAAACAAAGGACGTTTAGACAATGGAATTATTGATAGTCGGTGCGGGACTGGCAGGAAGTGAAGCCGCATGGCAGGCAGCCAATCGCGGCGTTCAGGTGTGCATCGTTGAGATGCGCCCAGCCGTGAAAACCGAGGCACATTTAACTGACCACTGCGCTGAATTAGTATGCTCCAATTCTTTTCGCTCGGATGATGCTGAAACCACCGCAATTGGGTTGCTGCACGAAGAAATGCGCCGTTGCGATTCACTGATTATGAAAACTGCCGATGCGCACAAAGTGCCTGCGGGAACGGCGCTCGCGGTCGATCGTGTGGGATTCAGCGAGGCCATCACCACGGCGCTGCGCACCCACCCAAACATCCGCTTTGAACCCCGCGAGCTTTCTGCGCTGCCAAGTGTCCCTGCGATTATTGCAACGGGGCCACTGACCTCATCGTCACTCGCGCAATCGATTTTGGATGCGGCGGGTATGGAATATCTCGCTTTTTTCGATGCCATCGCGCCGATTATTCACACCGATTCGATTGATATGAGCAAGGCATGGTTTCAATCGCGTTATGATAAAATAGGGCCAGGCGGCAACGGCAAAGATTACATCAACTGCCCGATGGATCGCGAGCAGTATGAGAATTTTATCGATGCGCTGCTGGCGGGCGAAAAAACCGAGTTCAAGGAATGGGAAAAAAATACGCCTTATTTTAATGGCTGTCTGCCGATTGAAGTGATGGCGCAGCGCGGGCGCGAAACGCTACGCTTTGGGCCGATGAAACCCGTTGGCCTCACCAACCCTCACGCGCCCGACGTGAAGGCACACGCGGTGGTACAGCTTCGCCAAGATAATAAATTGGGTACGCTGTATAATATTGTGGGCTTTCAAACCAAACTCAAATGGGCGGAGCAAACGAGGATTTTCCGAACCATTCCAGGGCTAGAAAATGCCGAATTTGCCAAGCTGGGCGGCATCCACCGCAACACCTTTATCAACAGCCCCAAATTGCTCGATGACACGCTGCGCTTTAAACCAGCAACCCATCTGCGCTTTGCAGGGCAGATTACCGGCGTGGAGGGCTATGTGGAATCGGCGGCATGTGGCCTGATGGCGGGGATGTTTTTTACCCACGAGTTGCAAGGCACAAACATCACTCTGCCAGCACCCACCACCGCGATGGGCGCATTGCTACACCACATTACTGGCGGCGCCAATACCGCAACCTTTCAGCCGATGAATGTGAATTTCGGATTATTCCCGCCGCTGGGAAAATGCCGCAAGGCCGACCGCCCCCGCGCCTACACCAGCCGCGCACTGGCCGACATTGCGGCGTTCGCTAACCCTGCATCAAGCCAAGCTGCTTAAATATTCGGCGCGCGCGATTCAAACGGAAGGATACGGCTCACTTCTTGGCGCATACGCTGCTTAGCATGCCACACATCATAATTACGCTGTTTATTCAACCATAAATCGGGGGTGGTGTTAAAGGCTTTTGCCAACCGTATCGCCATTTCTGCCGTCACTCCAGTATGAGCGTGAATCAGCCGCGAAATAGCCTTGCGCTCCACCCCGATACGCATCGCCACAGCCTTAATGGTAAGCTCCAGTGGTTCCATATAAAGTGCCTGCAACGCTTCGCCCGGGTGCGGCGGATTGTGCATCATGCCATCGCTGATAATTTCTTTGTTTTTCGACATCAAACACTCCTCAATGATAATCCAGATAATCCACCACGCTGGCATTTTCATGTTCAAATTTGAAAATAATTCGCCAATTACCGCTCACTCTCACCGCCCACAAACCTTTTTTATCCCCTGTAAGCGGGTGCAAATCCGATCCTGGAAAGTTCATATCCGTGATCGCCTGCGCCGTATTGAGTTGATCAAGTATCAGGCGTAATCTAACGGCGTGTTTGGCCTGAATACCCGCTTTTGATCCTGTGCTAAAAAATCGCTCCAACCCTTTATGCACGAATGACGTGATCATGGCTCAATGTACCATACCATGGTTCACGAAGCAAGCATCAACCGCCACGGCATCAACCCAAGCTGCCTAGGCATGTGGGTGATATCAGCGCGGTGCTGCCAGAGTTCTTTGGCATAATAGTGACTCAAAGCATGCAGCTTGCGGTGCAGTTTTGGCAGCGCTGCAAACGCCTTTTGATCGGTTAGTTGTTTGCGCTTAATATCATTCAACCAATGCTCAATAAATCGTTTCATATCCAATGAATGTATTTCGGCTGGTGTCAGCGATAATTGATAATCATGCAGCATGGAAACCGGCCAGCGCACGATGTTATCATGCACATGAAACGGTAGCGCACGCAACAAGCCTATCACCGCATAAATATGTGCGCTTTCATAAATAATACCCCGCATAGTTTGCATTTTTTCAGGCGCAATCATCCACGCCAACCATTCATGCAACGCACCCGCAGTGCCATTTATATAACGCTCAAACATCGCGAGATTATCGAAGCCTTGAGGGTACTCCACCTCCATCATCCTCGCCGATATCATCTGATCAATCAGGCCCGATGGAATGGTGTGGCGCGACATCACGCCTTGCAGCGCCAGCAACAAGGGCGGCGAGGCCTGACCTGCTGGCAAATTCGGCAGATCGGCGAGCGCCTCCTGCCACCATTTTAAACGAATCGCAGCAACCGTTCCCTCGCTTGCAATCGCCACAATACGTGCGAGTTCTGCGGCAAATGCAATGACTACCCACGCATCAGCACGCTGAGAGTTTTTCGCAAACAGGCTGCATAAATAGCGGTCATAATCGTGGTTTTTAGCTTCGATACGAAAAGATGAATCAGCGGACATGGATATTAACTGCTTGGTAAGGTTGCTGCGTTACAGTATGGTTTTATTGTGCCACAAATCAATCGTCATTGCGAGCGAGCGCGCTCGCGCGGCAATCTATTGGAGATAATGGATCGCCACGGCGCTTCGCGCCTCGCGATGACGGAGAATAACATACCATGAACACCATCCATATTATCGGTGCAGGGGTAGCGGGGCTTTCGGCTGCTACCTATCTTGCAACACATAGCACGCACCGCATCCGGCTCTATGAAGCGGCGGGGCTTGCAGGCGGACGCTGTCGTTCGTTTCATGACGCATTGCTGGGCTACGAAATCGATAATGGTAATCATCTGATTGTGGGCGCAAACCGCCATACATTTGATTATTTAGCACGCATAGAATCTACGAGCAGCATGATAAGCCCAGACGGCGGCATGGCGTTTTGCGATGTGAAAAATGGTGCACGATGGCGCATTAAACCGCCCTTTTATCTACCACGATTATCGCTGACTGAATATTTACCGTTGATAAAATGTTTGTTGTTGCCGCAAGGTAAAAAAACGATTTCAAAAAGCTTTTCAATCCGTAGCCGCCTTTCGCGCCGCTATATTCACCCCGTAGCGATTGCGATGCTCAACACGCCCGTTGAAAAAGCAAGCTCCGCGATGTTTTCGCATGTGCTGTGGCACATCATCAAAGCAGGCAAGCGCGGCGCAAAGCCTTATGTGCCTAAGCATAGCCTGCAAGCCAGCTTCATCAATCCTGCCCTTGAAATGCTTAAAGCACAAGGCCACGAGATTTATTATCATGATAGATTAAAGGCCATGAGTGCAGATCATTTGTACGCAAGCGAACTGCATTTTACGCGCATGAATATATCGCTACAATCAGGCGATCAGATCATCCTCGCAACGCCCGCATCGGTGAGCAAAGAATTATTGCCTAAGCTGCAGGTGCCAGATGAATATCATTCGATTATCAATGGCCATTATAAAATTGAACATGACTTTGCTGTAGGCGATATCATCGGCGTTGTGGGCGGATGTGCAGAATGGATTTTTATCAAAGAAGGTATCATCTCCACCACCATCAGCGCGGCAGATCATCTGCTCAATATGGACACTGAAACGCTTGCAAAAACCATGTGGAGCGACATTCAAACGGCACTGAAACTTGATGCTCCGATGCCTGCGCACCGCATCATTATCGAAAAACGCGCAACTTTTTCGGCATCCTTTGCGCAGCTAGCATCGCGGCCATCCAAGCGCACGCACTATGATAATGTGTGGTTGGCTGGCGATTATACCCAGACCCATCTGCCAGCCACGATTGAGGGTGCCATTTTATCGGGGGTGAAAGCCGCCATTGCGGCCTTGAAAAAAGCGAACGAAGCCGCTATATAGAACAACTATAAAGAGGAATTCACATGGAATTGACACGACGCGATTTTTGCCAAAGCATTGCAGTGGCCACGGTCGCGGTCATGTCGCCCATTCCATCGCACGCCATAACAACCACCACAAAGGACACCATCATGACCACCATCACCCTGCCCGCTTTACCTTATGCTAACAATGCGCTTGAGCCTCATATTTCTTCCACCACGCTCGATATTCACCATGGCAAACACCACAATGCCTATGTGGTGAATTTGAATAAATTGATTGAAGGCACCGATATGGCCAGCAAATCTCTGGAAGAAATCGTGCTCGCATCGGCTGGCAAAGCCGATAAGGTCGGCATTTTTAACAATGCAGCCCAAGTGTGGAATCACACCTTTTACTGGAACTCAATGAAGCCTGCAGGCGGCGGCAAGCCGACTGGCGAACTGGCCGATAAAATCGTGGCCGATTTTGGCAGCTACGATGCGTTTGTTGAGGCCTTCAAAACCGCAGGTGCCACGCAATTTGGTAGCGGCTGGGCATGGCTGGTTCTGGCCAAAGACGGTACGTTGAAAATCACCAAAAGCAGCAATGCCGAATTGCCTCTCACCGAAGGCCACACTCAGCTGATGACGATGGATGTGTGGGAACATGCCTATTATGTCGATTATCAAAATCGCCGCCCTGATTACATCGCGACTTTCCTCGATAAGCTCGTGAATTGGGATTTTGCGGCCAGCAACTATGCGGCAGCCAAACAGCAAAAAGCGGCGTAACACCGAATTCGTCATCGCGAGGAGGGGCTTGCCTCGACGTGGCGATCCATTCGTCAAAAAATGGATTGCCACGTCGTCCTTCGGACTCCTCGCAATGACAGGCTTATCTAGCTACACTGCCATCAACGCAGCGGCCACTTTGCGGCCTTCATTAACCAGAATGTTA